>CAVCBG010000133.1:0-4840 GCA_963600285.1 Anaerovoracaceae bacterium | reverse complement strand
CTGCTGATTACGATCACGCCGTCGGCGTACAACGGTCCGCACGACATCACCCGCCTGGCGGACCCGTCCGCGAAGGAAGCGCACGGCCTGCACTTGAAGGAATACGCGCTGAAAGATGTCCTGAATCTCTACCAAAAGACCGGATGGAAGCCCGCCGGCCGCGCCAAGGGGAAGGCGATCGACTTCTCCGACTTCGAACGCTATTACACCCTCCGCGTCATCGCCGAGGAAGTGATGCACAGCCGCCTCTTCGCGAAGCTCTTCCCCGAGAAAAGCCGGCGCTTCAATTACATCAGCACCACCGTCGCGACGCCCGCGAAATAACAAAACGAAAACCGCCCGAAAGGGCGGTTCATTATTCTATTCCAAGCCGAAGATCTTCATCCATTCATCCACTTCGGATTCGCTCAGCTTGTCGTTGTTGTGCCGTTCGGGATTGACCTCGAGATCGCGTTGATACGCTTTCTGCATCTCCCTCGCGAACTGCTCCGAGGTCACGAACTGCGCGCCGACGTAGCGGATCTGCCGTTGGATGTGCTGATCGGAGGAGACGACCGTGATCTCGCGGGCACGGGAGCCGGCGTTGTTCACCATGGCGATGATCTCCTCGTCGGCGGTGGTTCGATGCGTCACGTAGTAGACATTCAGCGAACCGTACCGCGAGCGGCGGGTACTCGGATCGGGCGCGCGGTCGAAGAAGACCGTGCATTTCCGCCGGGTGATGCGGGCGTATTCCTGCACCCGCTCCAGCAGCTTCTCCTCGTCATTCTCGTCGTTCAGCCGCAGACCGACTTTCGGGATCAGGTTGTGGCCGTCGATGTAGTATTCCATTACAGCATCTTCTGCCGGCCGGAGAGCGCGCGCAGCAGCGTGTTCTGATCCGCGTATTCCAATTCACCGCCGATGGGCAGGCCGCGAGCCAATCTGGTCACGCGGACGGGATACTCCGCTAACTTCTGCTGAATGTAAAGCGCGGTCGCGTCCCCCTCGAGGGAGGGATTCGTGGCGATGATGACTTCCGAGATGCCGCCCGCGGCGACCCGCTCAATCAGCGGCGTCAGGCGGATGTCTTCGGGGTTCACGCCTTCGATCGGGGAGAGCAGTCCGTGGAGGACATGATACTGCCCGTGGTAGCCGTCCGTCTGTTCGAGGACGATGACATCCATCGGGGATTCCACGACGCAGATGACGTCTTGATCGCGTTTCTCATCCGCGCAGATCTCGCAGAGGTCGCGGTCGGCTGTGGTGATATTGTAGCAGCGCGAACACAGATGCGTCTGCGTGTGCAGATTCTCAAGCGCGTCCGCCAGCTGCAATGCCGCGGCTTCGTTGTTCTTCAACAGGTAAAACGTCAGACGGGACGCGGTACGCGGGCCGATGCCGGGCAGGCGCGAAAAGGCGTCCACCAGGTTCTGGACCGGTTCCGGAACTCTCGCCATCGGTTAGAACCCCAGACCCATGCCGGAGAGCATGCCCATGCCCGGCAGATTGCTCATGCCGTCTTCCTGGAGCTTTTTGCTCTGTTCCAGCGCGGAGTTGATCCCCGTCAGCAGCATATCCTGGAGCATTTCCGCGTCCATATCCTTCAGCATTTCGGGGTCGATCTCAACACCTTTGCAGACCTGGTCGCCGCTCATCGTGATCTTCAGCGCGCCGCCGCCGACGGAGGCGGTCACTACGGACGCCGCGATCTCTTCCTGCTTTTCCATCATCTGTTTCTGAAGGGCCTGCAGCTGATTGCGCATACCGCCCATGTTTCCGCCGCCCATTCTTCCGTAACCTTTAGCCATTTTTCATTCCTCTTTCTTCGTTATTTATCAACGACGACCTTGCCGCCCATGTTCAGGGCTGCCGCAAGCGCCTCGCTTTGCTGCGCGTTCACGCCGCCGCCGCGATGCTGTCCCTTATCCTGAATGGTACAGCTGACGCCGACGGCCTTGCCGACAACTTTCGAAATCGCCGCGCTGGTCCAGACCAGGAAGCGGTGATTCTCTTCCACTTTCTTTTTGATGGTCTCCCGCGGGAAACCGAGATAGAGCACGCCGTTCTTGACCTCAAGCAGGTCCGCGCGGGCAAGGGTCGCCGCGAGAACTTTGTCGTTGTCCTCGATCAGCTTCCGCGCCTCGCCCCAGTGATCCGTAACGTCGCGCATGGTCACGGACGGATCCGGCGACGCGCCCTTGCGGATGAAGATGCGGCTCTGCACGTAGTCAATGTTCTCCTGCAGCTGCTTATCCTCATCGGATTCAGCCGAAGACGCGCCTCCGCGTACGGACGGCGCCGCGACGGTGCGCACGACTTCCTTCTCAATGACCTTGACGACCTGTTCGGCCGCCTTCTTCTCCTCGCAGCTTTCCGCGAACGCCAGCTCGAGGTTCAGGCCCGGATGCCAGTCAATGCGGCTGTCCGTGGCGGCCTGGTTGAAGATGCGGATCACATCCACCAGGCGGTCGATCTCGATCTCGGAGCTCTGCTTCGCCATGGTCTCGCGGACGTCGGCGGTCACATCCAGAATGTCGTTGGTGCCCATCTTCAGCACCAGCAGCTGGCGGAGGTATTCCACCGTCTGGCGGGCGAATTGGCGCGGGTCGGTGCCGGCATCCAGCGCGGCGTGAATGGCGGACATGCCATCCGCGTGGGAGCGGGCAATCATGGCCGAGGTCAACTCAATGACGGAACGGTTCGTCGCGATGCCGAGGATCTCCTGCGCTTCCGCGAGGGTGATGTTGTCCCCGGCGGAGGTCATCTGATCGAGCATGGAGATGGCGTCGCGCATCGCGCCCGTGGACTGACGCGCGATCAAGGTCAAGGCGTCCTCGTCGGCGGTCACGCCTTCCTCGGCGCAGATCTTCGAGAGGCGCTTCACGATCTCGGTGACAGGGATGCGGCGGAATTCATGATGCTGGCAGCGGGAGAGAACGGTCGCCGGGATCTTATGAATCTCGGTCGTCGCCAGGATGAACATGGCGTGCTCCGGCGGTTCCTCGAGCGTCTTCAGCAGCGCGTTGAAGGCGGCCGTGGAAAGCATATGGACTTCGTCGATGATGTAGACCTTTTTCCGTCCGACGCCCGGGGCGAAGTTGATGTTGTCGCGCAGTTCGCGGATGTCATCCACGGACGTGTTCGAGGCGGCATCGATCTCAATCAGGTCGAGGAACTGCCCGTTGTTGACGGCGACGCAGTTCGCGCATTTGTCGCAGGGACGGTTGCCGAGGTCATTATCAAGACAGTTCACCGCGCGGGCAAGAATGCGGGCCACGGTCGTCTTGCCGGTACCGCGGGGGCCGGAGAAAAGGTACGCGTGCGCCACGCGGTCCGTGCGGATCGCGTTCTTCAACACGCGCGTCACCTGTTCCTGGTAGACAACGTCATCCCAGACTTGAGGGCGGTATTTTCGATATAATGCCTGATTCGCCATGATCAATCCCCTCTTTCATTACGGCACGCGGTACGTGGCCTGAATCTGTCCGTAGCTGTCTTTGATGACAGCCGTTTCGCCGGACTGCCAGACGGCCGCGTCGCGGTTCCAATAAATCTCATACGGCGTCGTGTGTCCCGCGCGGGAGTAAACCTCCACGAAGACACCCTTCCGCAGCAGCTGAATATTCGGGAAAGTCAAGACGTTGCCGTCCGCGTCCTCAAGCGTCCAGTTCTCCAGATTGACGACCTCGTCGCTGTTCGAGACAACGCGAAGCGCTTCCGAGGAAAGCACACCGGGCGTGCGGATAACGGCAATCTCAATCGTCGCGCCGCGAATGACCGGCGTCGGCTCCTGCGTCTCCGCGGGGATCTCGGTCGGCAGCGGCGTTGCCGTTTCCGCGGCCGCGACAACCGTTTCAACGGTCAGCGGCTCTGTCGGGACGGCAGCCGCGGTTTCAATGGCGGCTTGATCCACCGTGATCAGCTCGATCGGCGTGTCCTTTTGGCGGATGTTCTCCCAATAATAGAGCACGCCGTAAGTGACGCTCGCCGAGACGATCACGTTCAACAGGAGCAGAAGCATTATCTTTCCGAAATTACTCATGATGATAATTATAGTCCATAATGCGGCGGTTCCGTGAATTTCGTTCCGCGGTTTGGAAAATAAACAGCGCCGATCCGGCGCTGTCTCGATTCGACGGGGTTATTTCAGCTGCGCGAGGATGATCACCGTGCCGTCCTCAAGCGAAGCCTGCAGACGGAGGGCGCCGTCGACTTCATGTTTGCGCCAGAGCAGCGTCTGCCCTTCGTAGCAGGAGGATTTGTAGTCGATCTCAACCTCTTTCACCGCCATCGCGTCCAGCTCCGCGCGGCTGAAAAGGCCGAACATGGCGCGGAGGTAGGAGACGTTGTTCATGTGTCCCTCGAAGTCAATATCCACGGAGCGCACCGTGTACCGCGCGAACGGCTCCTCGGGGAAGTCATCCGTGAAGCGGGTGAAGCCCTCCGGGAACAGCTCGCGTTCCTCAAAGGCGAAGCCCTCCGGGTAGACGCGGTCGATCATCGTCAGGCGGCCGACATTGCGGTCGACGATGGCCCATTCGGTCACGGCCTCGACCAATGTTTCGCCGTCCTTGGTGAAAAGATAGTCGCGGTTCTCACGGATGCGGTTCGGCTTCGTCGGCCAGGTTGACTCCGTGACGGTCTCGTTCCATTCCGGGCGTCGGTGAATGCGGATCTTCGTCTTGGCGACGACCCAATACAAGCCCATCGGGCTGATGTAGGGCTCGGAATTTTTGAGAATGTCGGAATGGTCGGAGGCGAGATCCATGCACGCGGCGAAGATATCCGGGAAGCTAAGCTTCAGCGAATAGTCGGCGTCGCTCATGCGGATGGTTTCTGTCTTCGTGTAAATGCTGTT
>CAVCBG010000132.1:0-4862 GCA_963600285.1 Anaerovoracaceae bacterium | reverse complement strand
TCGGAAGGAAGCGAAGACGCCGCGGACGACGATGAATCTCTACAGATCCAGCGGAGCAGCGACGCCGGTGAAACAGAGGCCGCTCAGGCAGCGGTGCTTCCCACCGCCGATCCGAACAGAATACCGCCGGAACTGCCGGCGGTTTTTCAAACCGACCTGCTCAACGCGCTGGACACACCGCACACCTATGTAGAGGACACCTGTCTTGAGATCAAAAACCGCTGGGGCGAGGGAAAAGCCGCGCCGGGGACGGTCGTCATGGCGATCATGTACCACTCCATCGTCAAGGGCGACACGGTCGAACAGGATAACGCCGTCACCGTTGAGCAGCATCAGCAGCTCATACGCGACCTGCACGACCAGGGCTTCACGGCCATCACCACGGAGCAGTTCATCGCCTTCATGGAGAACAACGACTACATCCCGGAACGCTCCGTCCTGCTGATCGTGGACGACCGGCATTCGGAAGAGAACTACATCGAGCATTTCAAGCCGTATTATGATGAATGGGGCTGGCCGGTCATCAACGCCTGGATCAGCTACGAGGGCACCACGCAGGAACTTTGGGACGGCAACGCCCACGCGGAAGCGGAAGGCTACGTCGATCATCAGGCCCACGGCGTCGTGCACAATCAGCCCATGAGCGACGCGTCCACGGATGAATACCTGATCGGCGAACTGAAGGGATCGAAGGACGCGATTGAGGAGCATTTCGGCAAGACGCCCCGCGCCATCATCTGGCCGGGAGGCGGCTTCGGTTACCGCCCGATCGAGATCGCCAAGGAATACGGCTACAAAGTCGGCTTCACCACCCATCCCCGCGGCCCGGTCATGTATAACTGGGTGCCGCTCTGCGATGAGGATGACTCCACCCGCCCGGCCTACGCCAAAGACGGCAATATGGATCCGCTCTTCGTGATCCCGCGCTACTGGGATACCGACGCGGCGGAGCATGTTGACACCGTCCGCCAGATCGGCAAGGCGGCCAAGGCTTACTACGAAGCGAACAAAGAAACCGAACTCGAATATTATGACATCGTCTGCAAACCTGTTTTGGGCGATCTCTAATCAACTTACGGAGGAATAAATCATGGCTGAAGACTGCATTTTCTGCAAGATCGCGGGCGGCAAGATCCCGTCCGAATTCGTTTATGAAGATGACCTCGTGGTCGCGTTCAAGGACCTGAACCCGGTCGCCCCGACCCACATTCTCATCGTCCCGAAGGAACATAAGGTCAATCTCAACGACTACACGCAGGACGACGAACAGCTGCTCGGGCACGTTCTCATCGTCGCGGCGCACATTGCCAAGGAACTCGGCCTGGATCAGACCGGCTACCGCGTCATCACCAACGCCGGCCGCGACGCGGGTCAGTCCGTGATGCACACGCACTTCCACCTCCTCGGCGGACGCAAACTGAATTTCGATAAACAGTAATCAAATCTCCGGCCGCGCCCGGAAAACCCGGACGCGGCGTTTTTTTATACGCCCATGAAAAAGTCCGCCAACTTCCCGCTGCTCTTCGGAACGTTGATCATCCTGCTGCTCATCCCGGCGCTTGCCTGTACGCGCACGGTCTCTTCGCCGCAGGAATTAACGGAAGTCGCGGACAAGGTCTCGGTTTATCATGAGACCGCTGTCGTCTATGAATCCACCGCGGAGGTCGTGACCGAGACCGCGGAGGCCGTGCTCACCGCGACCGCTCGGGAACACCTGGCGCTGGCATCCCAGACCGCCGCCGCGGAAGCCGGGGTGACGCTCGTCCCCACGGACACGCCCACGCCGACAAACACACCGGTGCCGACCGATACGCCGACGCCGACATTGACGCCGCGCCCCACCATGCGGATCGAGACCATCGCCCCGGAGCAGCCGGCGGGCACCGTTGATCCGTCCCTCCCGACCGCCACGGAAGCCGCGCCGCTGCCGGAGATCTCCGCGAACTTCTCCTCGAAGCATTTCTACGTCGCGCAGACAGGCGACACCGCCGACGCCGTGGCGTTCCGTTACGGCACGGATGTCAGCCATATCGCGGGGCTGGAAGAAGGCACGGACACGTCGCGCTTCCTCAAGCCGGGGACGACCTTGCTCATCACCGCGCCGCAGCGGACATTCGCCGACGGTACGCGCATTCTCCCGGATGAATACATCGTCATGGGCTACCCTTCCATTGAGTACGACCTCGAATACGAAGTCCAAGCCGCGGGCGGATACCTTGCCGCCTACACCGAGGATACCTCCGCGGGCAAGCTGACCGGCACGGAGATCATCCGCAAAGTCGCGCTGGACTATTCCATCAGCCCCATCATCCTCATGGAGCTCCTCGAGTACAAATCCCATTGGGTCTACGGCTCACCGCACTCCATCGTCGAGGAACATTATCCGCTCGGCTGGCTGGGCGAGAACTCGAGCGGCCTTTACAAGCAAATGGTTTGGGCGGCGCAGGAGCTTTCGAAGGGATATTACGGCTGGCGTTACGGAACCCTGTCCGAGATTCCCTTCTACAAGAACCCGCAGCCGAGTTTCCCGATTTACTTCAACCCGCTGCTGAACGCCGGCTCCGCGGCGATTCAATACCTGTTCGCCCAGCTTTATCCCTATGACGAGTTCGAGGAAGCCATCTACGGCGAGAACGGATTCCTGCAGCAGTTTTATCTGGACTTCGGCAACGTCTGGGATTCCTACATCGACGACCCGAACGGGTTCAATGACCGCCTGACGCAGCCGGCGCTGACGCTGCCCTTCAGCGAGAACGACGAATGGTGCATCACCGGCGGCCCGCATGAATCCTGGACCACCGGCTCCCCGCTGGGCGCGCTGGACTTCGCGCCGCGCATGGCGCAGGAAGGCTGCGCGCAGTCCGACTCGTGGATCACCGCCTCCGCGCCGGGGCTCGTCATCCGCACAGGCACCGGCACCGTCGTGCTGGACCTTGATATGGACGGACACGAGGAGACCGGCTGGGTGATCTACTACCTGCACGTCGAGACCCGCGGCCGCGTTGAAGAAGGGACGACCGTTCCCCTTCACGGACGCATCGGCCATCCCTCCTGCGAAGGCGGCAACGCCACCGGCACGCACCTCCACATCGCCCGCAAATACAACGGCGAATGGGTCAACGCCTACGGCCCGATCCCCTTCGACATGAGCGGATGGATCCCCTTCGGCGGCACGAGTTACAAGGGCGGCATCAGCCGGGACGGCGACACCATCTACGCGCAGACGTACGCCTCCTCGGAGACGCTGGTACATTACTAAACCGCCCCTTCCCAAGACCTGTTTTACGATTCGAACCGGATTGAAGCCCGGATGTGTTTATAATTAAATTGAGGTATTATTTGCGCGAACGAATGAAACGACTTACTCTTCTCATCTTCCTGCTGCTCGCCGGTCTCCTTCTGACCGGCTGTATCCGCGTGGTCTCGGATGACGCGCCGCGGGAAGCCGCGCCGCGGGCTGACGAGCCCCGGCATGAAGAGCCGCGCCCGGAAGAGCATCACCCGGAAGATGAAGTCCCGCCCGAAGACCCGGTTCATTCCAAACGGCCGAAGTACCAGCCGGGCGAGTTGGTCGATTACACCTGCGGGGACGGCGACACCGTTGAGATGCTCGCCGCGCGCTTCAACACCACCGAGGAAGAGATCCGCAAGGCCAACCCGGTCCTTCCGGAGAAGACGACCACCCTTCCGCAGGGACTGCCGCTGCAGATCCCGATTTACTACCGCATCGGCTGGGGCTCTTCCTATAAGATGATCCCGGACGCGCTCTACGTCAACGGACCGGCGCAGAAGGGCTTCACGGCCCGCAGTTATACCGACCGTCAACCGGGCTGGTTCAAGTATTACAACTCCTATTCCGACAACAAAAATCAGCGCGGCGGCGAGCTCATTGACTACATCGCCAATTCCTATTCCATCAGCCCGCGTCTGCTGCTTGCCCTTCTCGAATACATCTCCCACGCCTTGACCGACCCGAATTACCGCGACGACTTCAATGAGATCAGCGTCTTCGGCTTCGAGGGCGATAAGTACCGCACCCTCGGCGGACAGCTCAACCAGCTGGCGGACTTCCTCAACGAACGCTATTATCAATACAAAGCCGGGAAATTCATTGAATACGAGCTGCAGGACGGCTCCCTGATCCGCAACGACCCGTGGCAGAACGCCGCGACCGTCGCGCTGCAGGCCTACTTCGCGAAGGTCCTGCCCCCGGAAAAGTATTATGAAGCCATCGGGCCGAACGGCTTCGTCAAGACTTACAAGGAAATGTTCGGCGACTTCGGCGACGTGGATTCCTACCCCGCGCATCTGCCCGGTTCGCTCGAGCAGAACAAAATGCGCCTGCCCTTCAAGGACGGCGAAGCCTGGACCTATACCGGCGGCCCGCATACCGCCTGGGGATCGAACCCGCCGTATTCGGCGATCGACTTCGCCCCGCCGGCGAAGGAACACGGCTGCTTCACCTCCACCGCGGAGGTCATTGCCCCCGCGGACGGCAACATCGTCCGCACCGATACCGGCATGGCGATGTTCGACATGGATGACGACATGGATGAGCACACCGGCTGGGTGCTGCTGATGCTGCATCTCAAGACCGAATCCATCCCGCCGGTCGGCACGCACCTGAACGAGGGCGACTTCATCGGCCATCCCTCCTGCGACGGCGGTACTTCCTCCGGTACGCACGTGCACATCGCCCGCAAGTACAACGGCGAATGGATCCCCGCCGGCGGCGTGATCCCGATGAACTTCGACGACTGGATCGTTGAAGACGGCGATGACAGCTACACCGGCTACATGCGCCGCTACTCCACCTACGTCGTGGCTTCCGAAACCTCCGAATACTTCAGCCGCGTCCTCGC
>CAVCBG010000131.1:0-4870 GCA_963600285.1 Anaerovoracaceae bacterium | reverse complement strand
ATCCTTGTCTGCTGCTTCGTTACGGGAATCAGCTGCGGGATCATTATGAACAGCATCACCGAAATCAGGAACAAGGCCGCCGAGCTGCAGGAGTACGCGCAGACCGCGGACTATTTGATCGCGGCCTCCGGCGACAACTCGCTTGAGAACACGGACGAATTGTTTCAGCCGTTCTGGGAAGCCTGGCAGCTGCTGCACGCCTACTATGTCGATCAGCCGCTGGATGACAACGCCATGATGGAAGGCGCCATCAACGGCATGATCGAGACCCTCGGCGACCCGCATACCCGCTACGCCGACCCCGAGGAATACAAGTCGGAGCAGGAATACATCGCCGGCGAATACCAGGGCATCGGCGCGTATGTTGACGTGACCGGTGAGTACGTCCGCATCAGCGAGCCCATCGAAGGCAGCCCCGCCGAGGAAGCCGGGCTGAAGCCGGATGACCTCGTGATCGGACTGAACGGTGAGGACGTCACCGGTGTGGACCCGAATGAGGTCCTGCAGAACATCCGCGGGCCGGAAGGCACCACGGTGAAGCTGACCATCAAGCGCGGCGAGGAGACATTCGAAGTCGAAGTCGAGCGCCGGCGCATTGACTCGCCGTCCGTTTCGTACAAGATGCTGGACGACAACATCGCCTACGTCCAGATGACGCAGTTCGGCGACAAGACCACGCAGGAGCTTCGCGACGCGCTGGACGCTGTCATGGCGGAAGACCCCGACGGATTGATCCTCGACCTCCGTTCCAACGGCGGCGGCTGGGTTGATACCGCGGTCGAGGCCGCGAGCGAATTCCTGCCGCTGAACACGCTCGTCCTCTCCGAGAAAGACGGCGACGGTTCGCAGCAGGATTATTACACCCGCCGCGGCGGCGGGCGCGCGTTGGACGTCCCGATGGTGGTGCTGATCAATCAAGGCTCCGCCTCCGCGTCCGAAATTCTGACCGGCGCGCTGCGCTGCTACGACCGCGCGACCGTCATCGGCATGAAGTCCTACGGCAAGGGGTCCATGCAGATCCAATCCGAGCTGAGCAACGGCGGCGCCGTCAGCGTCACCATCGCCCGCTGGTACCTCCCCGACGGCACGCTGATCCACGGTGTCGGCATCACGCCGGATATTGAAGTGGATTACACCCAGGAAGATTACGACAACGGCGTCGATCCCCAGCTGGATGCCGCGGTGGAGTACCTGACGAAGGGCGAATAGCTCCGCGAAGTGCGTGAAAAACTCACGACTTGGCCGTCCTGTCTTGCGTAAATTCGCAAAAAGGATGATAATAGAGACGTTGCGTAAGCAGCTAAAGGTTACATTGAATAATTTGTGGTCAAAACAATCCGAATATCGCGAAAAAGGGATGAAAATACTCACCTCTTTGTATTAAAGTTGTCACTTTCCGCAAAATTCGAGTATAATTCGGAATTGTTAAAAAATATTTGATTGGAGAATGGTAAAAAAATGGAAGAAGAAGTAAAGAACGTCGCTGAAGAAATTAAGGAACAGGCCAACGAGTCTGAAGAAGCCATCGAAAAGGCTGAACAGGAAATCGTTGACGAAGCGAAAGCGCTTGGCTTGACCCTTAAAGAACAGCTCAAGGGCAAGGTCATGAAAGTGGCTGCCGCCGGTGCCCGTGTCGATATCGGCAACAACATCCCCGCGGTCCTGCACATTTCCGAGATCGTCCGCCCCGAAGGTAAAGAAAACTGCAACAACACCGATGAACTGCTGAACGTCGGTGACGAAATTGACGTCTACGTGAAGCGCGTCAAGGACGGTATCGTTCAGCTGACCATGAACAAACCGCTCGCCCTCGAATGGCGTGAGATCAAGAAGGACATGGTTGTCAAGGGTGTTGTGACCAAACTTGAAAAGTTCGGCGCTTTCGTTGAAATCGGTGCCGAACGCCCGGGCCTCGTCCACATCAGCGAGATGGCTCACAGCTATGTCCGCCAGCCGTCCGATGTCCTCAAGGAAGGCGACGAAGTTGAAGCCCAGGTCCTCGAAGTCAACAAACGCAAGAAGCAGATCAAGCTCTCCATGAAGGCCCTGCAGCCGGAACCGGAAGCTTCCGAAGAAACCAAAGACAACGGTGAAACCCATTCTTACGCTCCCCGCCCGATGAGCGCCCGCGCTCAGCAGCTGAAGAAGGGTGTTGCCGGCAGCAGCGAACCCCGCGAAAAGCGCCCCGCCCGCCGCAACGCCAAGAAGCGTGAAGAACTGAACGAAAACGTGAACTTCCTCTTCACCGATGAGAACTCCACCGAAGCCGAACCCACCGCGATGGAAATCGCCTGGAGACTGGCCATGGAGAACGCCAAGAACCGCAAGGGCGGCGAAGACAAGAAGAAGAAGTCCAACAGCGCGGAGCAGGAAGATATCATTGCCCGCACCCTCAACAGCAAAGTCGGATAAGTATATTCAATATACCAACTCCAATCCGGGCGTCCTATGTATGTAGGACGCCCTTTCTTACCAAAAGACACAAGTCCGCTTCGAAAGAGATCATCCATGAGCGAACAGCTTCCCTACAAACGTATTGTCGTCAAACTCGGCACCTCGACCATCACCGGACGAACCAATTCCATTGATTACCCGGGGCTGATCGATCTGCTCCGCCAGGTCAGCACCCTCTGCCGCGAAGGCATTTCCGTCACGCTCGTCTCCTCCGGCGCTATCGCTGTCGGACGCGACGCCCTGAACTTCCCGCATCTTTCCAAACATATCCCGCAGAAGCAGATGCTTTTCGCTGTCGGCCAGCCGCGTCTGATGGCGGTTTACAACAAGATCCTGCGCATGTACGGACAGAACGCCGCCGAGATCCTGCTGACGCGCAACGACTTCAATCAGCCCGCTCACTATCTCAACGCGCGCAACACGCTGAACGCGCTCATTGATCAGAATATCATTCCGATCATCAATGAAAACGACGCGATCTCGATCAACGAAATGAAGCTCGGGGATAACGACACCCTGTCGGCGCTTGTCTCCGGTCTGGTCGGCGCGGACCTTCTCATCCTCGTTACCGACCAGAAAGGTATTTATACCGCCAACCCGGCCGAGGATCCGAACGCGGAATTGATTCCCGTCATCGACACGCCGGAGATCCCGGATTACGTCCGTCTCGCGGCGGGCGGCTCGATCAGCGGACTCGGTACCGGCGGCATGGCGACGAAAGTCAGCGCCGCGGATATCGCCCGCCGTATGGGCACCGCGGTGATGGTTGTTGACGGGCAGGAGCCGGATATTCTGATCCGCATCGCCCACGGTGAACAGCCGGGCACGCTCTTCAAGCCGGTCGACTCCACCATCAGCTGGCGGAAGCGCTTCATTATGACGGACTTCCATTCCGGCAAGAATTACGTCGTGGTTGATGACGGCGCGGCGAAGGCCATTGTCTCCGGCCGCAGCCTGCTCCCCGCGGGGATCAAGTCCGTCCACGGCGATTTTGACACCGGCACCACGATCGGCATTATCACCGCCGACGGCAAAGAAGTCGGCGCCGGCGTTACGAACTACAGCGCGGAGGACCTCATCCGCCTGGCCGGCTGCAAGACAACGCAGATTGAATCCATTTTGGGCTACACTTACGGGGATGAAGTCATTCACCATGATTACATGGTCGTGAATTGATCCCGAGCAACGGAGAGAACATGAAATCGATTTTGGATATGGGTAAAGACGCCCGCGCGGCTTCGCGTGAGCTGATGGGTACTTCAACCGAGAAGAAAAACGCCTTCCTGCTGAAGCTTGCCGACACACTCGACGCGGACCGCGCCGAGATTCTCGCCGCGAATCGGGAAGATTACGACGCCGCGACCGCGCTGACGGATGCCATGCGCGACCGCCTGCTGCTGAACGACGCCCGCATTGACGGCATCGTCCGCGATGTCCGCCATGTCGCGGAGCTCCCGGACCCGGTCGGCGAACGCTTTGATGAAATGTCTCACCCGCAGGGGCTGAAGATCCATAAAGAACGCACGCCGCTCGGCGTTGTCGCGGTGATTTATGAATCCCGCCCGAATGTCACGATTGATTCCGCCTCCCTGCTGGTGAAGTCCGGCAACGCCGCCATTCTGCGCGGCGGCAAAGAGACCATCCGCACCAACGAGGCGCTGATGAACGCCGTTCACGAAGCGCTGAAGGCGTCCGACCTGCCCGAGAACGCGGTGCAGTGCATTCTCTCGCCGGACCGTTCGCTGATGAACGAGCTGCTGCAGATGGATCAGTACGTCGACATGCTCATCCCCCGCGGCGGCGCCGGCTTGCATGAATTCTGCCGCAAGAACAGCCGCATCCCGGTCATCACCGGCGGGATCGGCGTCTGCCATATCTTCCTGGATGAGTCCGCCGACCTCGAGAAGGCTTTCCCCGTCATCCGCAACGCCAAGGTACAGCGCCCGACGGTCTGCAATGCCTTGGAGACGCTGCTGGTTCATGAGAAGATCGCGGCGGACGTCCTGCCGAAGCTCTGCGATTACCTCGCCAAAGACGGCGTCGTCATGATGGCCGAACCCCGCGCGATGGCGATCCTCGCCGCGGCCGGTGTGAAGGGCGAACAATATGCCCCCGTCGCGGACGCGGACTTCGACAAGGAATGGCTCTGCCTGAAGCTGAATGTCAAGGTCGTGGACGGACTTGATGAAGCCATCGACCACATCCGCGAACACGGCACCGGGCATTCCGACTCCATCCTGACCGAGAACGAAGCCAACGCCAAAGCCTTCGTCGCCTCCGTGAACTCCGCGGCGGTCTACGTCAACTGCTCCACCCGTTTCACCGACGGCTCCGAGCTCGGCCTCGGCGCGGAGATTGCCATCTCCACCCAGCCCCTCCACGCCCGCGGTCCCATGGCCCTGAGAGAACTCACGAC
>CAVCBG010000130.1:0-4871 GCA_963600285.1 Anaerovoracaceae bacterium | reverse complement strand
TGAGGATGTGCATATCAACCCCCATCGTCAGCTGGCGGTAGTAAATCTCGCTCACGAATTCCAGCTCTTCGGCGCAGTTGAACGCGGAGGCGATGTTGAGGCCGCCGCAGATGAGGCCGTGGTTGCCGAGCAGGATGGCGAGCAGCCGCGGGTCGTCCGCGAAGGCTTTGCCGGCGGCGTCAGCGAGCTCCGCGGAGCCGAAGGGATAGTACGGAATGCAGGGGACGCGGTCCGTGCCGGCGACGCCGATCATGTAATGGATCGCGGGCAGCTCCAGATGCGCGCAGGCCAGGGTGACGGCGTACATGGAATGGGTATGCACGATCGCGTTGAGCTCCGGGCGGCGGTTGAGGATGGCGAGGTGCATCCCAAGCTCGCTGGAAGGCTTCAGCGCGCCGTCTTCGACCGCGCCGTTATCATGAACGACCACGACATCTTCCGGGCGCATGGTGCTGTATTCCACGCCGCTCGGGGAGATCGCGATCAGATTCAGATCCCGATTGCGGATGCTGATGTTCCCGCCGGTTCCTTTCGTCAGCTGATGCGTCTGCATCATTCGGCAGTAAGCGACGACTTCGTTTCTCTCTTTTTCAAGCAGCATAGAATTGATCCTCTTTTCGGTGATGATGCCTCAATTATAAAACAAAAGCGGCCCCTTTCGGGACCGCTGTTTGTTTTGAACCGTTTCAGGACTTATTTGTTCTGAAAGTATTCGTCGATGGACTTCGCGGCGAGCTTGCCGGCGCCCATGGCGGAGATGACGGTCGCGGCACCGGTGACGGCGTCGCCGCCGGCGTAGACCTGAGCGCGGGAGGTCATACCGTTCTCGTCAATGATGATGCCGCCCTTCTTGTTGACTTCGAGGCCCTTGGTGGTGTTCTTGATCAACGGGTTCGGGGAGGTGCCGATGGCGATGATGACGGTGTCGAGCTCGATTTCGTACTCGGAGCCCGGGATCTCAATCGGACGGCGGCGTCCCTTCTCATCGGGTTCGCCGAGTTCCATCTTGATCACGCGCATGCCGGTCACGAAGCCGTTGCGTTCGTCGCGCGGGTTGTCCGGGTTGTTGTAGCCGAGGATCTCGACCGGGTTGTTCAGCAGTCTGAAGTCAATGCCTTCTTCCATGGCGTGCTCGACCTCTTCCTTACGGGCGGGCAGCTCTTCCATGGAGCGGCGGTAGACGATATAGACATGTTCCGCGCCGAGGCGCAGGGCGGTACGCGCGGCGTCCATCGCCACGTTGCCGCCGCCGACGACAGCCACTTTGCCGCCCTTCATGATCGGGGTGATCGGGTCGTCGAGGTAGGCCTTCATCAGGTTGGAGCGGGTCAGGAATTCATTCGCGGAGTAAACACCCTTGAGGGATTCGCCCGGGATGCCCATGAAGTTCGGGAGGCCGGCGCCGGAGCCGACGAACACGGCTTCGTAGCCCTGTTCGAACAGTTCGTCGATGGTCAGGGTCTTGCCGATGACGACGTTGGTCTCAATATCCACGTCGAGGGCCTTCAGGCCTTCAACTTCCTTGGCAACGATGCTCTTCGGCAGACGGAATTCAGGAATACCGTAGACCAGAACGCCGCCCGCGGTGTGGAGCGCTTCGAAGACGGAGACTTTGTAGCCCTTCTTCGCGAGGTCGCCCGCGCAGGTCAGGCCGGAAGGACCGGAACCGACGACAGCGACTTTGTGACCGTTGGATTCGGGAACAGCCGCCGCGGCGGTGCAGTTCGCGTTATGGTAATCGGCGACGAAGCGTTCCAGACGGCCGATGCCGACCGGTTCGAACTTGACGCCGAGGGTGCACTTGGATTCGCACTGGGTTTCCTGCGGGCAGACGCGTCCGCAGACAGCCGGCAGCGTGGAGGTCTGAGAGATGACCTGGTAGGCTTCCTCGAAACGGCCTTCCTTGATGTGAGCAATGAAGTCCGGGATCTGGACATTGACCGGGCAGCCCTGTACGCAGGGGCGGTTCTTGCAGTTCAGACAGCGCTTCGCTTCATCAACAGCGATCTCGGTGGTGTAGCCTAAAGCAACTTCTTTGAAATTATGGGCTCGGACGCTCGGCTCCTGAGTCGGCATTTCGTGTTTTTTCGGATTGATAGCCATGATTCTCCTTTACGCGTTCTTGAACAGGTTGCAGGCTTCTTCATGAGCCTTGCGTTCGAAATTGACATACATACGGCTGCGGGACATCGCTTCATCGAAGTCAATTTCATAGCCGTTGAATTCAGGACCGTCAACGCAGGCGAATTTGGTGACTTTCTTGCCGTCTTGGTTCAGGGTCAGGCGGCAGCCGCCGCACATGCCGGTGCCGTCGATCATGATCGGGTTCATGGAGACGACGCAGGGGATGCCGGAGGGCTTCGCGGTCAGCACGACGAATTTCATCATGATCAATGGGCCGATGGTGATGATCTCATCAAACTTGCGCCCGGCGTCCAGCATTTCCTTGAGCGGGACAGTGACGTTGCCGTGGCGGCCGTAGGAACCGTCATCGGTCATCATGTACATTTCATCGGAGCAGGCCTTGAACTCGTCTTCAAGAATGACGATATCCTTGGAGCGGAAACCGATGATGCTGGTGACTTTCGCGCCGAGGGCGTGGAACTTCTGAGCAACAGGCAGCGCGATCGCGCAGCCGACGCCGCCGCCGACGATACAGACATTCTTGATGCCTTCCGTTTCGGTAGCGCAGCCGAGCGGCCCGACGAAGTCGGCAATGCTGTCGCCTTCGAACTTGTGGTTCAGGCGTTCGGTGGTCCCGCCGACGATCTGGAAGATGATCTTCACGGAACCCTCTTCGGGGTTGGTGCCGGCAACGGTCAACGGAATGCGTTCGCCGTCTTCGTCAACACGAAGGATGATAAACTGACCGGGTTGAGCTTTGCGGGCAACCAGGGGAGCTTCGATCTCGAGCTGAGTGACTGTGCTGTTCAGCTGCTTTCGTCTTAATACTTTATACATTCAACCTCCACCAATTGAATTATTGATTAATTTTTTACTGCCGGTGTGATTACATTTTGTTTCATAATGTCCAAACATTATGGCGCATATACTCTAATCCTATCACATCTCACGAAAAAATACAATTCCAATCGCGCGTATTTTTCAAATGACAGACAATTCACCGTCCGAAGACCGAGGCTGTTCAGTGCTGTATAATAGGAGAAACAGAGGGAGGTGCTTATGAAAAGACTTGCTTTGATACTCTGTATATTTCTGTCGGCGCTGTGCGGCTTCTCCGCCGTGTATGCCGATGGTGAAGTGTGCGAACGGGACAGCTTCCTGCCGGAGTCGGGCAACTGCGGCTACGACGTCGCGAAGTACATCATCGACGCGTCCTGGGACGATGCCACCAATATCTGGTCGGTCCGCGAATCCGTTGAGCTGACTTCCGAATGGGATACGGACGAGATCGCCCTCGACCTGACGAACGCCTACACGGTCTCGACCGTGACCTTGGATGACGCCCCGGCGGAATATGTTCACGAAGGGGATAAACTCACCGTCAAAGGCAACTTCGCCCACGACACGCGTTACGTGATTTACGCCGAGTTCGCGGGACAGGTGCAGCGGGCGTCCATCTTCCATGACGCGAATTACAACGAGGAACACGCCGGCGAGCCGTTCTGCGTGCTGCCGGAGCCGAATGTCGCTCATAACCTGATCCTTGTCAACGATCACCCGAAGGACCGCGCTTATTACGACATCACCATGACCGTGCCGGCGAAGTACACCGCCGCGACGGTCGGGATGCTGACCTCGATCACCGAAGCGGACGGAACGGTCGTCACCCCCGGCGACGGCTACGTTCGTGAAGCGCCCGACGCGGACGCGGAAGGCACGGTGACCATGCGCTTCGAGACCCGCGAGGAAGCCGTTCCTTACAACGTCCCCTGGTGCGTCGGCGCGTACGAGATCGCCCAAACCGATTGGGATAACGGCGTGGTGCAGATCGACTTCGTGGACGCGGCGCGGGAAGACTCGGAGGAGGTGCGCGAGCTTGCCGGACGGGATCGGGAATACATTGAATTTCTGGAACATTACCTCGGCGAATATCCCTACGAGGAGGCGGGCTCCATTCTCACCGCTGTCAATATCGGCGGCGCGCTTGAAACCATGGGCCGCCCGACTTACGACCCGATTGAATGTTCGGAAGACGTCTTCATTCACGAGCTCGCGCATCAATGGATGGGCGACTTGATGAGCGTCAAGGACTGGTCCGATATCTGGATCAAGGAAGGTTTCGCCACCTTCGCGATGAATCTCTGGACCCTTGAGACCGAAGGCGAGGAGGCGTTCGAGGCCGGGCTGCGGTCTTCCTACGCGCTCGTCACCGACACCGAGCATTACGTCTTCCCCGCGGATACCATCGCCGAGTACATGGGGTACATGAATTACACCGACGCGGACGTCCTGACGCTTGCGGACGCGAAGTCCGTCGCTGGGACACTCTGCGGAAAAGGCTGCGATACGAGCGTATTGGATGACGCCGCCGTTGACGGAGCAATCCCGGAAGAGGATTTCTGGCAGCTGATGCCGCGGGTCTGCGATGAGCTGGATTTCCGCTCCGAAGACATGGACGCGATGATCGCGATGCTTCATCAAACAGACCTGCTCGTCACGATTCAGAGCCAGCTTCACGCGCCGATCGGCCCGAAGGAGATCGCGGCGAACTTCTCCGGCATGTATTCCTCCGCCCCCTATCAAGGCGGCTCGCTGGTCTACTACGCACTGCTCCGGCACCTCGGCGAGGAGACCTTCTGGAACTGCGTCCGCGGGATGCTGAACGACTACAGCTACAGCGTCATCGGCACGGAGGAGTTCATTGACGTCTTCAGCAAGTACGCCGGCGAGGACCTGACGGAGCTCAT
>CAVCBG010000129.1:0-4891 GCA_963600285.1 Anaerovoracaceae bacterium | reverse complement strand
ATGATGCCGCTGCCGATAAAGTCAAGGTTGACCTTGCTGCCGATCTTGAAGATCGTGCTGCCGAACACAACACCGGTCAGCAGGAATTCCCCGACGCGGATCTTGATCGTGGACTCCATACCGGTCGGCATCGCGCCGTAAATCTCACCCGCGATCTTGCCGTCCTCTTTGACCTCGATGAATTCCGGACGCACGCCGAGGACGAAGTCCTCATCCGTGAGCACCGGCTCTTCCATCATCGCGTCGTCTTCATCGTTGACCTTGGAGATGTGGTACTTGAAGACCTCGTCTTTGTTGCTCTTCTCGACATAACCCTTCTTCTTGGAAGCCTCGTCGAGAGCAGCGGCGGCAGCCTTCGCGTCCGCGTCGCAGTCCGCGAGCCAGGTTTTCAGGTCAACATTTTCCGCGGGGACGAATTTCGCCTTCGCGCCGTTGAGGAAGGAAAGCGCGAAACTGCCGTCGGCGTTCTGCGTGCCCTTCGCGTTCATGAAGTTGATCGACGGATTCCCGACGAAGTCGCCGACGAAGAGGTTGTTCGGGCGGTTGTAGACCTTCAGCGGGGCGTCGTACTGCTGGAGGACGCCGTTATTGATCAGGCAGATCTCCGTGGAGAGGGTCATCGCCTCCATCTGGTCATGGGTGACATATACGAAGGTGGACCCGGTCTCAACATGCAGACGCTGCAGTTCGTAACGCATTTCCAGACGCAGCTTGGCGTCAAGGTTCGACAGCGGCTCATCCATGAAGAGCACCGTCGGTTCCGGCGCGAGCGTACGGGCAATCGCGACGCGCTGCTGCTGACCGCCGGAGAGTTCCGCCGGGTAGCGGTCCATGAACATGCTGACTTTCACGATGCGGGAGACACGGCGGACGGAGAGGTCGATCTCCTCTTTGGAGAGCTTCCGCACTTCACGGACGACTTCGCCGCCCTTGGTGTACTCGTAGTTCTCGTTGAGGTTCTCGCTCTTCACCGCGGCTTCGGCTTTGGCCGCCAGCGAATCCGCTTCCGCGGCATAATCCGCGCCGCGCTTGAAATAGGCGAGCAGCTTCTTCGCCGAGTACTGGGAGATGGTGAAAGCGTCGATCAGCTTGATGACGGCTTTGTTGTCATTCAGCTTGCCGTTTTTATCCTTGCATTCCGCGAGGACCGCCTCGACATCCTTCGGGCTGCGCAGGATCTCCGCGAGCCGCGCGTTGGTACGCGCCTCGAAGTCAACCTTCGGCATGGATTCCTTGACGTTGGAGAGGCCGAAAGAGATATTATCGTAGACGGTCATATTCGGCCACAGCGCGTAGTTCTGGAACAGGAAGCCGACCTTGCGCTTGTTGGCGGGGATATTGATGCCGTTTTCGGAGTCAAAGACGACGCGGTCGCCGATGGTGATCTTACCGCTGGTCGGTTCTTCGAGGCCGGCGATCATTCGCAGTGTCGTGGTTTTACCGCAGCCGGAAGGGCCGAGCAAAGTCACAAAAGAGTTATCTCGAATCACGAGATTCAGGTTATCGACGCCGTAGAAATTTCCCCAGCGTTTCGTTACATTTTCCAATCTAATTTCGGGCATAATTATCCTCCAATCCCCTCATCCAAACTCGCGCCGGTGATCTTATTTACGATCGCGTTGAAAATGAGGATCGTAACGATCAAAATCAGGTTAATACCGCTTGAGAACGCGTACAGACCCATCTCATCGAAGTAATCCAGCGTCGTGGAGAGGATGAAGCCCTGAACGCAGAGCAGCATGAACAGGCTCAGTTCACGCAGGCAGGTCATAAACGGCAGCAGATAACCGCTGATGATTGACGATTTCTGGATCGGGATGATGATTCGCGTCATTCGCTTGATCCAGGGCACATCCTGAATAATGGCGGCTTCCTCAATCTCACCGGAGAGCTGGAGCATTGAGTTCAGCGCGCTGCGGCTGGCGAACGGGATGTACTTGATCGTGCCGACGATGATCAGGATCCAGTAAGTGTTGAACAGGTTGATCGTCTTACCGGAAAGCAGAATGAAATACGCGGCGCCGACAGCCAGGGACGGCATCAAATAAGGCAGGAACGCCACCGAGTTCACGTAATTTGCCCATTTGCTTCGGCGCTGCTTCGCGACGGCGTAGCCGATCAGCGTACCGATGGTGCCCGCGCAGATGGAGCAGGAGAAGGCAACGAGAAGCGTCCCCTTGAAGGCGGACCAAATCGTCTTGTTGTAAAGCATACCCATCTGGCCGTACATACCGTTCTCGGTGATGTTCTCGGAGGTCGTCCACCATTTCAGCGTCAGGTTATCCGGGTTGCCTGTGTAAAGGAATGAGTAATCCCCCGGGTTCGGGAGGAAGGTTTCGAAAGCAAAGGAGACGATCGGGAAGATACTGGTGAAGAAAGTGATGAAAACCAGGATCAGCGCGATCACGTAACGGCCGACTTTCCCCAACTTGATCTTGGAGATTTGGCCGGATTTGCCGGTCACGGTCGTGTAACTCTTGCGGGAAGTCAGGCTCAGCTGGTTGACGCCCATAATCACGACGCCGAAAATCATCATGATAATGGCGAGGATGCTGGCTTCACCGGTGTACTTCGAGTTCATGGAGATGTACTTCGTGGTCAGCGTGACCAGTCCCAGATAATGCGGGACAGGGTAGGAACCCATCGCGCCGCCAAGTACCAGCAGAATGGTTGAAAGGATCGCCGGGCGGATCATCGGCAGCGTGATGCGGGTCATGATCTTCCATTTCGGCGTGTCAAGAATGGTCGCGGCCTCTTCAAGGTTGGCGTCCATATTTTTGAAGATGCCGCCGATGAGGATATACGCGAACGGCGCGTAATGCAGGCCGAGGACAATGACGCACGGGAACAGGCCCTGGCACCACCACTTCGGCATCGTGATATTGAACAGAGACGCGAGCAAGCCGTTTGAGGTGCCGGTCACAGCGTTCGAGTTGAAAAGGTGCTGCCAAACGACGGCGAGTGTCCATTGCGGCATGATATAGGGGAAAATGAAGATCGAGCTGATGTATTTCCGCCACGCCATGTTGGTTCTCGTAATGAGGAACGCCACAACACCGCCGAAGATAATAGCGACAACGCAGGTCCCGATCGAAAGCCAGATCGTATTGAGTAACGGCGTCCACAGGTTTTTCTGAGCCAATCTGCTCGTGAACAGATCGACATAGTTCATGATGGTATAACCTGAGGCCCGACCGGTCAAATGCTGGTCGATAGTGCCCGGATGGATCTTGAAAGTATCCTGTACGATCGCCACGATCGGAGCGACTGTCGTAACCGTTAGGATCACGCCGAGAATGGCAAGGATCACGTTGTACGGCTTTGAGAAATACGTCTTGATTTTATTCATCCGGACAGCAAAGGCAGAACTTTTCGTGTTTTGCTGTACCATATTCTGCTCCTATGTTTGAATGACACCCGCGGGGACGGAGCGGAACGTCCGTTGGAACGGCTGTCAAGTTTGAAAACGCCTTCGGAAGGCGTTAAAGTATTCTTCCGAAGGCGTAATGATTCATTTGGATCGTGAATTATTCAGCGGAATACTTGCTGAGCATTTCAATCCAGCTGCCGACAGTGAAGGAGACGGAAGCGCAGTACTGAGGATCCTCAACAACGAGGCCGCCCTCATTCAGCCACCAGTCATAACCGCGGTCGTTCATGGCATCGAATTCAACGGTGACGCCGTCTTCAGCCATACCGCCGGTCTTGTGATGGAAGACTTCTTCGTTCGCTTCAGCCAGCTGCGGGTTCATGGAATAGCCGCCGATATCCTTGCCCCAGGCGGAGAAACCGTCAACGGTTTCGGTCATGTAGGCAATGAAAGCGCAGGCAGTCCACGGCATCGGGCTGTTGTCGGTCACGAACAGATAATGGCAGTAGCCATAGCCGCCGAAGCCGGTGTAATCATCCTGATACGCGGCGACGGTGACGTTCTTCTTGGAGACAGTGTCGGATTCCTCGACAGAGCGGAGCTTGGAGTAGACCAGGAGGCCGAACTGATCGGTCGCGGAAGCGTCAACCAGGGTGTTGCAGATCGGGCCGTCATCGGTCTGGGCGTTGTAGGACTCAACCCAGAGTTTGATCCAAGCGAGGGCGTACTTGCCGTTTTCGCCAAGGCCGAGGTCATCGGCATCAGCGGCGACTTCGTCGATCGCGGCCTGGAAGTACGGCTTCTCGGCGTCATCAAGAGCGTCGAAAGCGGCCTTCAGACCATCGGCGTACTGGTCAGCGGTCAGCATGTACAGGAAGTTCTTGCCGACAACTTCGGAGTCGATATCCATGAACAGACCGTGTTCGCCTTCAGCGACGAAATCCCAGACGTTGTTGTAGGTCTTGGAACCGGTGTTGTTGAACTCGAAGATCTTGTTCAGGGTCTGCAGCGGCAGATAGCCTTCATATTCTTCCGGGGTGGTGCCGTTGGCCTGCGCCCATTCGAGCGGGATGAAGGTATCGAGGATACCGGTCTGGACCATCTTGGATTCGATCTGGTTGCCGTCCTGGATGAGGACCATGGTGAAAGTACCGGTGTCCTTCAGGGAGTCAGCGGTCAGCTGATCGAAGATCTTGTTGTTCTTCGGCTGCTGCCATTCGAATTCCATGGTGTAGCTCGGGTCGATGGACTGCAGATATTCAATGAAGAGCGGCAGGGCCGTCTTACCGCGGCTGGAGTTGCCGACGCCGTAGAACATCTTGCCGTTGGACTCTTCAATCGCCTTCTTGGCGAGCTCTTCCAACGTCATCGTCTGAGCCTGTTTAATGATTTCCTGGGTTTCGCTGTCCGCGAAAGCGGTGACGCAGAGACTCAGTGCCATAACAAGGGCAAGCAATACAATTGTAAGTTTCTTCATAACATCCTCCTTGGATAGTTGTTGAACATTATACTTTGGAGGCA
>CAVCBG010000128.1:0-4905 GCA_963600285.1 Anaerovoracaceae bacterium | reverse complement strand
GTTCTCCTTCGCCCCTTTCGGACTCCCGGGGAGGTTGACGATCAATGAAGTACCGCGAATCCCGGCGGCCGCCCTGGAGAGCATCGCCCGCGGGGTGACGCGCATGGAGGCCGCCCGCATGGCTTCGGGAATGCCGGGCGTCAGGCGGTCGCAGACGTTCATCGTCGCGTCCGGGGTGACATCCCGCGGGGAGAATCCCGTCCCGCCGTTGGTGACGATCAGGTCAATCCCCGCGTCCGACAGGCGGATCAGTTCGGCCTCGATCCCCGCTTGATCATCGGGAATGACGACCGTCTCCTTCACCTCATACCCCGCGTCGCGGAGCAGCTCCGCCACAACGGGACCGGTTCCGTCGGCATAGACGCCCGCGGAGGCGCGGTCGCTGACGGTGACGACGGCGGCGCTATACATTCGCGCCGCCCTTCCCGAACGGACAGATCGGGTAGTGACATTCCGCGCAGCCGAGGCACAGACCGCCTTCGCCGAGCGCGACGAAATCTTCCTTCTTCATCTCAACGCCGGCCGCGATCCGCGGCAGAACGAGGTCGAAGATGGTGGACTTGGCATACATAACGCAGCCGGGGAGCCCCATCACCGGGGTGCCGTCCTCAAAGTAGCCGAGGAGGAACATCGCGCCGGGGAGAACCGGGGCGCCGTAAGTCACGACGCGGGCGCCGCTCTGCTTGATGCCGCCGGGGGTGTTGTCATCCGGGTCGACGCTCATGCCGCCGGTGCAGATGACCATGTCCGGCTTCCCTTCGCGGGCGCGCTTCACGGCGTCGGCGACGTTGTCCAAGCCATCCGGCACGTACTCATGCGCCGTCATGGCGATGCCGTACGCCGCGAGCTTCTTCTCAAGCACCGGCGTGAACTTGTCCTCGATGCGGTGATAATAGACTTCGGACCCGGTCGTGATGACCGCGGCGGTCTTCTTGATGTACGGCAGCAGTTCGAGAATCGGTTCGCCGCCGACAGCTTCTTCGGCCGCGATGAGTTTCTTCTCATCAATGACGAGCGGGATGCAGCGGGTGCCGGCGAGCTTGTCACCCTTCTTCACGGGCATGTTGCCGTGGCGGGTGGCGATCATCAGTTCATCAATGGAATTCACCGCGTAGAGCTTCTTCGAGTTCACGCGGAAGAGGCCGTCGATCTCAGCCTTGAGCTCGATCTTGCCTTCCTTGACGTCGGAGGCGGCCATGTTCGCGTTTTGGCACAGCGCCGCCAAGCGCAGCGCCGCCTCGTTCTCATGCAGCATGCCCTCCGTCTTTTCCCAGACGTAGAGGTTTTCCTTGCCCATGGAAAGCAGCACGGGGATGTCTTCCTCCGTGACGATGTGTCCCTTGCTGAAGCGGGCGCCCTTGAACTCGCCCGGGATGATCTGCGTCAGGTCATGGCAGAGCACGTGGCCGACAGCGTCGACTGTTTTGATCAATTTCATGCTTTTTCCTCCAAAATCCGTTACGCCGTCAGCAGGAGCAGTGCCTTTTCGTCAATCGCGACGGAGACCTTCGCGCCGACGCCGGACTGTCCGTCATCGAGCATTTGGATCAGTCTGCCGGCGGGCGTCGTCAGGATGGCGATCTTGCCGGACTGGTCCTCGATGATCCGTTCCACGGTGCAGTCAATGCGGTTGACCGCGGTCGGATCATTGACAATATGCGCTGCCCGCATGCCGACGAAGGCGGTATCCGCGGGGATGGGATCCGTCAGCGTGAAAGTGACGCCCCAGTCGGCGCATTCGAGCGTATGTTCATTTTTAATCACCGCGGCGGAAATATTGCGGCAGCCGGAGAGCAGCGCCGCGCTGTAATTCCGCGGGTCGCGCATGAGCTCCATCACGGGGCGCTTGCCGATGGTTCTGCCGTTCGAGATCATGCAGACCCGGTGGCAGAAATGGCAGACTTCGTCGCGGTCGTGGGAGACAAACAGGACGTCCTTACCGAAGGACTCCAGCGTGTCCAAAAGCTCCGGCTCCAGCTGCCATTTGAGGAAGCCGTCCAGCGCGGAGAAAGGTTCATCCATCAGCAGAATGTCGGGATTGCCGCCGAAGATGCGGGCGAGCGCGGTTCGCTGCTGCTGCCCGCCGGAGAGCTGGGACGGATGATGATCTTCCAGCCCCTCGAGATGGAAGCGGCGGATCATATCCGCCGTGATCTGCTTGCGCTCTTCCTTCGGGAAGGCGTGCAGGCCGGCCTCAATATTGCCGGCGACGGTCATATTCGGGAAGAGGGCGTACTGTTGGAAGAGGTAGCCCACGCGCCGCTGCTGCGGCGGGAGGTTGATCTTCTTCTCACTGTCAAACAGGACGCGGTCATTGAGAACGATGCGGCCGCTGTCCGGCGTCTGAATGCCGGCGACGCAGCGCAGCGTCATGGATTTACCGCAGCCGGACGCGCCGAGCAGGCCGAGGATCTCATTATCGCAGACGAAGTCCACATCCAGCTTGAAGGAGCCGATTTTCTTTTTGATCTGTACGGTCAGCATTGTTTATTTCCCTCCCTGTCTGCCTTCGCGGCGTTCGAGCATGTTGACCGTCAGCAGCACGACAGCGGAAATGGCAATGTTGATCAAGACCCACTTCATGGCGGCGGCGTCATCGCCCGTGCGCCAGAGTTGATAAACTTCGGTCGCGACGGTCGCTGTCCGCCCCGGGGTGTAGCCCGCGATCATGGAAGTGGCGCCGTATTCACCGATGGCGCGGGCGAATGCCAGCACCGCCCCGGCGAGAATGCCTTGACGGCAGTACGGCATACGGATGCGCCAGAAGATATACGTGTCGGAGAGGCCGAGCGTACGGCCGGCATCCGCGAGATTTTCATCGAAGCTTTCAAACGCGCCGCGGGCGGTTCGGTACATCAGCGGGAAGACCACGACCACCACGGCAAAGATTGCGGACCACCAATGCATTGTCAGCTTAACGCCGAATTGCTGATAAAACCACGAGCCGACGATACGTTTCGGGCCCAGGACCATCAGCAGCAGATAGCCGACCACCGTCGGCGGAAGCACCAGCGGCAGGGTCAGAATGACATCTAAGATGCCTTTGATCAGCCTCGGCAGACGGGCGACATAATACGCCGCGGCGATTCCGACGAAGAAAACAATTACGGCGGAGATAGCCGCGATGCGCAGCGAGTTTGTTAGCGGGAACCAATTCATAAGCTTATCCGGAATTAAATTGTACCCCGACATTGCTGCCGGGGTACAAAATCTTGTTATAAATTACTCGGCCTGGGAAAGGGCAGTGAAGCCGACAGCTTCGAAGACAGCGGAAGCTTCTTCACCCTGCAGGTATTCGAGGAACGCCTTGGCAGCGTCAGCGTGAGCAGAAGTGTTCATAACGGCAGCCGGGTAGATAACCTGACCGCACATTTCAGCGGTGGCGGTGTCAACCGGGGTGAGGCCGGCGGAGAAGGCATCGGTCGCGTAGATGATGCCGCAGTCGGCAGTCGCTTCAACAACGGCGGTGGTGACTTCCTTGACGTTGGAACCGTAGGTCAGGTTCGCGGCGAGGGAAGCTTCATCGAGGCCGTAGTAAGCGAAGATCTTCTGGGTGTACTGACCAACCGGGACGTCGCTGTTGCCCATGGCGAGCATAACGGTGCCGGCCTTCAGAGCTTCGGCGAGTTCATCATAGCTGTTGATGTTGGCCGGGTTGCCTTCGGCAACGCAGAGGGCGACTTTGTTCTCGAGCAGGTTGACGCGGGTGCCTTCCATGACGAAGTCCAGACGATCCGGGTTGACTTCTTCGTCCTTGGAGATATCAAGAGCGTTCATCTGCTTCGGAGCAGCGGAGATGAAAAGATCGACATCGGCGCCTTCCTGGATCTGGGTCTTCAGCGTACCGGAAGAGTCGAAGGTGTAGAGGATGTTGACATTCGGTTCGACAGCCTTATACATGTCAGCGATCTCGGTCATGGTTTCGGTCATGGACGCGGCAGCGAAGACGATCAGGTCGATCTGTTCTTCAGCCTGGGCGAAACAGGAGGCAGGGGCGATGAGCATCGCGAGAGCCAGAACTACTACAAGGATTTTCTTCATTATTAGCTCCTTCAAAATCTATTCTTTGCAGAATTACTCAAATTATAACTATATCAGTTATAATTAAAGGTAGATATCGTTCGTCGATATCGCACGAGTATTCGCCATCATCGAACGTTTTGAAGGAGCAGCCATGGACGAACCCGGGAAAATCATTCATTCAGTCGATAAAGCCGCCGAGCTGATCGAGATCCTAATGCGGAACCGCGTCCCGCTGACACTCAGGGAGATCGCCGCGCTCTCCGGTTATCCGAAGAGCACCATTCACGGACTGTTGAACACGCTCATCGCCCACGAAATGATCCGCCAGGACGCGGAAGGACGCTACAGCCTCGGCATCCGCCTCTATGAATGCGGCCGCGCGGTCTCGTCCGGCTGGGACATCTCCGAACGGACGCATCCCTACATTGAACGGCTGTCCTCCTCCGTGGACGCCGGCGCGTTCATTGCCTACTTCGACGGCGCGAACGTCATCACCATCGACCGCTGCACCGGCGGCGGCAGTTTGCAGATCATCCCGGAGAGCGGCGTCCGCCAACCGCTGCACGCCACCGCGCAGGGGAAGCTCTTCCTCTCCACCCTCCCGCAGAAAGACGCCCTCCGCCTGGCGCGTCTCAAGGGGATGGACCAATACACGCCGCACACGATCAACACCCCCGAAGACCTGGCCGCGGACCTCTCCGCGATTCGAATTCGCGGTTACGCCATTGAAGACGGCGAACACCGCGTCGGCCTCCGCGCCGCCGCGGCCCCGCTCCGCATCGGTGATTCGCGGATAAAATACGCGGTCGGCATCATCGGCCTGTTCCGCAGAGTCTCGTCCGACGAGTTCCAATCCGCGTGCGGGGAGCTGTTGAAGACGGC
>CAVCBG010000127.1:0-4911 GCA_963600285.1 Anaerovoracaceae bacterium | reverse complement strand
AGCAGCCCGACCTGACGGGAGAGCGGGCGCAGCAGGATGCCGTAAACCGCTCCGGCGCAGAGGAGCGCGAACAGGAGCAGCGGCAGCAGGGAAGTCTTTTCGCGGCGTGTTTCCATTATTTGTGGCTGAGCATTCGGGAAAGGAATGCCTTCGTGCGTTCGTTCTTCGGATTGTTGAAGATCTCATCCGGCGTGGAGTTCTCCGCGATGACGCCTTGATCCATGAAGATCACGCGGCTGGAGACTTCGCGGGCGAATCCCATTTCATGCGTGACGACGAGCATCGTCAGACCGGAATCCGCCAGATCGCGCATGACGGAGAGGACTTCGCCGACCATTTCGGGGTCAAGCGCGGAAGTCGGTTCATCGAAGAGCAGGACTTCGGGCTCCATGCACAGCGCGCGGGCAATGGCGACGCGCTGACGCTGACCACCGGAGATCTGCTTCGGCTTGGCGTTGATGAACATGGACATGCCGACTTTATCGAGGTAAGCCTGCGCCATTTCCTCGGATTCCTTGCGCTTCTTTTTCAAGACTTTCATCTGCCCGACGACGCAGTTCTCAAGCACGGTCAGGTTGTTGAAAAGGTTGAAGTTCTGGAAGACCATGCCGACCTTCGCGCGGTATGAGGTCAGGTTGAAGCCCTGCGCCTGGATGTTGTCGCCGTGGAACAGGATCTCGCCGGAGGTCGGGACTTCGAGGAGGTTGACGCAGCGGAGGATCGTGGACTTCCCGGAGCCGGAGGAGCCGATGATGCTGATGACGTCGCCTTTCTTCGCGGAGAAGTCGATATCCCGCAGGACGAGATGATCGCCGAAGCGTTTCTCAAGATGTGAGATCGTGATGATCGGTTCTTCGTTAGTCATGGTCTTCTCCTCCTTCAATAATCGCTTCCGGCACGGTCTGAGAACCGTGGATGATGTACGAATCGGGTCCGTCAATCTTTTTCTCGACCCAGAGCAGGAGGCGGGTCACGGTGAACGTCAGCACGAAGTAGATCACGCAGGTGATGAAGAAGACTTCAAAATAGCGCATGTACGTGCCGGCCGCGGACTTTGACATGAAGAAGAGCTCCGTCACGGAGATGACATTGAGGACGGAGGTATCCTTGATGTTGACGACGTATTCATTGCCGATGGACGGGAGAATGTTGCGGATCGCCTGCGGGAGGATGACGGTGGTCATTGCCTGCCAATGCGTCATGCCGATCGAGAGCGCGGCTTCCATCTGCCCCTTGTCAACGGAGATAATGCCGCCGCGGGCAATTTCAGCCATGTAGGCGCCGGTGTTGATGGAGACGATGACCAGCGCGGCAACGAACGGAGACATATCCAGCCCCCACAGCTGCGCGGAGCCGTAATAAATCACCATGGACTGAACGATCATCGGCGTTCCGCGGAAGACCTCAATATAGGCGGTCAGGATCCATTGAACGACTTTCATGAAAACCTGCCGCTCGCGGGAGTCGTTCTCGGTCACGGGGATCGTTCGCACGATCGCGACAAGCAGACCGATCGCGAAGCCGAGGATCGTGCCGATGGTTGAAATCAGCAGCGTCGTCCCCGCGCCTTTGAGGAAATATACGCCGTATTGTTTGATGAAAAACGCTACCCAGCCAAAAAATGTCGTAGGCATTCGATGTTCACTCCGATAATTTTGAGATCATAATTGCATAAAACAACATCTAATATTATACAGAAAAAACAGCCGTTCAAGTTCATTCACAGCGAAAAAAGGGACGGAATCACCGTTCGCGGAAAAGGAATAATCAGATACCGCACAAATAGGCACCGCGGCGCGGATTATAAGCTAAAATTTATCCGTGGAGGAAAGCAATGGGAAACGAATTCATTGAAGAAGGAGACCTCGCCGAGATCGTCGGCCGTTCTCATTTTCATCACATCGTAAAAATCGAGTCCGGGAAAGAGATCCAGTCGCACAAAGGCATCATCAAGATGGAAGACCTCGTCGGGCTGCGCTGGGGGAGCGTGATCAAGAGCCACAACGGCAACACGTTCTTCGTGCTGCAGCCGGCTTTGAATGACATTCTGAAGGACACGCCGCGCAATACGCAGATCCTGTACCCGAAGGATATCGGCTTCGTGCTGCTGAGCCTGAATGTCGGACCGGGGAAAACCGTCGTCGAGGCGGGTACCGGTTCCGGCGCGCTGACGACTGCCTTCGCGCACGCTGTCGGGCCGACCGGGCATGTGTACACGTACGAGGCGCGGAAAGAGATGCAGGACGTCGCCGTCAAGAACCTGAAGAAGAACTATCTCGACGACCGCGTGACCTTCAAGCTGCGCAACATTGAGGAAGGCTTTGACGAGAAGAACGCCGACTGCCTGTTCCTGGATGTGCCGAATTCGTATGACTACATTCAGCAGGTCAAAGACACCCTGAAGCCCGGCGGTTTCTTCGGAGGCATTCTGCCGACGACGAACCAGGTGGAGAAGCTGCTCAAGGCCCTGAAGGAGAACGGCTTCGCCTTCACGGAAGTCTGCGAGATTCTGATCCGCTATTGGCGGACCGATCCCGAACGCTTCCGCCCGGTTGACCGCATGGTCGGCCATACCGGATTCCTGATCTTCTCCCGCTCCTTGGACTACAACGGCGGTTCGGAAGAGCTGGATAAGATCGACAAAGATCAAGCAGAGCATTGAAATAAAAAACGCCGGGCGAAATCGTCCGGCGTTTTACATTGCAAGCAGTTAGTTCTGAGCGACAGGCTGGTCGACGATGGCGTTTTCCATCAAGGACTGGCGGTCGTCTTCGCTGATGCCTTCAAGGGCAGTGTTGATGTCGGCGAGGAGCGTGGAGCCCTTCTTGACAGCGATGGAGATCGCGACGTCTTCTTCGGAAGCTTCAAAGCCTTCGCCATCGGAGAATTCAACATAGGTCAGGTCCGGGTTGGAAGCCTGCGCGGAGACAGCGCCCGGGAGTTCGGAGACGTAGCCGTCGACCTTGCCGGATTCAACGGCGACGATCATGGCCGGGAAGGTTTCCATCGCAGTCTGGTGCTGAACGTTCGGGATCTGGTCAATAACAGTATCGTGGAAGGTGTTCAACTGAGCGACGATCTTGGCGCCGTCGAAGTCCTCAAGGGAGGTCGCGTTCGCATATTCGCTGTCAGCCTTGACAACGATGACGAGTTCGGATTCATAGTAGGGCTCGGAGAAGTCCACGGAAGTCTTGCGTTCTTCGGTCGGGGACATACCGGCGATGACAGCGTCGATCTTACCGGAGTTGACAGCCGGGATCAAGCCGTCCCATTCGGTCTTGACAATGACGAGATCTTTGTTCATTGAGGCGGCAATCTGCTTCGCGATTTGGACATCGTATCCGCCGCAGTAACCGCTGCCGTCGCTGATCGCAACAGCGCCGTTGGAGTCATCCGTCTGAGTCCAGTTGTACGGGGCGTAGTTGCATTCGAGACCGACAGTGAATGTGTTGGCGGATTCTTCTTCCTTATTCCCGCAGCCGCAGAGAACCAGGGCACAAACCAACACAAGGACAACAATCATCAAATTCTTTTTCGTCATAATAAAATAATTCCTTTATCTGAGGTTTTCAAAATTTTAGCACAAATACAGACAATTGTGATAAATGTCACGTCAAAATAGTGCTTAATAAGAAAGAACGGCAGTTCGACGCTGCCGTTCTCTTTGCTATCATGCGGGAATTCGTCGAAATTACTCGGCGTCTTCTTCCTTCTTGCCCTTCTCAACAACTTCAGGCTGATCGGCGGCTTCTTCGGTCTCTTCAACCTCTTCCTTCATGCCGGCGATGGAAACGATCACGTCGTTGGCGTCGTCGAAGACGGTGATGTCATCGGAGATGGCGATGTCGCTGATGCGGATCATATCGCCGATATTTTCCAGACCATCGATATTGACGATGAAGCGTTCCGGCAGGTGAGCAGGCAGAGCTTCGACTTCGATGGTTTCCTTCTCATGGAGAACGATACCGTTGAAGTTCTTGACAGCCGGGGCGTTGCCTTCGAGGACGACTTCGATGCGGGCGCGGATCTTTTCATCAGCAGCCACAGCCTGGAAATCGACATGGATGAAGGTGTTCTTCAGATAATTGCGCTGGCGTTCGCGAATCAGAGCGGAATGCTTTTCGCCGTCGACGTCGAGGGTGACGATGGAGGACGGGGTCAGGCCGACCATAGAGCGGCAGGCTTCACGGGCATCCATAACGATGGAAATCGGTTCCATGTGATGGCCGTAAATAACACCGGGGAGCTTACCTTCACGGCGGAGCTGACCGACTTTCTTACCATAAACGTCACGCTTTGAAGCTTTAATAACAACATTTTCCATTATATTCTTCCTTCGAGCGCCTCTCACGATATTCCTAAGTTACCGTTACCTTCGCTCTTTTAAAGATTAGATTTTGTTTTGTTGCCAAAACATATTTATTATACCCGTCTTTCTTAAAAATATCGGGTTTTATGACAAAACCGATCAAAGAAGGCCCTTGTGAGATTCGTAGAACTCGTTGTAGTCCTTCAGCATGTATTTCAACAGCGCCGGCGTATCGAGGCCGTAGGGGCAGCGGGTGGTGCAGACGCGGCAGTCGACGCAGTCGTTGATCTTCTGCATCTTGGCATACCATTCGTCGGACATGTAAGGCTGCCACGGGGAGCGGCGGAGAAGCATATTCATCCGCGCGGCATTGTTGATTTCGATCCCGACAGTGCAGGGCAGGCAGTAACCGCAGCCGCGGCAGAAGGAACCGGCGAGCTCCTTGCGTTCCTTCGCGATGAAGGCCGCGGTCTCGTCATCCATGGACGGATTCTCCTTCGCGATGTCGAGCCATTGCTGAAGCTCTTCCGGATGCTGGATGCCCCAGATCGGCACGACGTTGTCATGCTGATTCATGAACGCCTGGCAGGCGCGGACGTTGG
>CAVCBG010000126.1:0-4923 GCA_963600285.1 Anaerovoracaceae bacterium | reverse complement strand
CTTTTATCACTTCCAAGCCGCTGAAATCGGGGGAACATTTATAATATAGGAATAAAATAAGGGGCATTGGGCGAATGAACGAAAACCGAAAAAACATCTTCAGTGAGATCCTCTGCGGGAAGTGGTTCCCGCTCCTGCTGCTGGTCGTGATGGCATTGACCTTCGCGGTGCAGCTTCCCAAGCTCGGGTATTACATCGACGACTGGGTTTACGTCGCCTCCTACGACCAGGGCGGGGAAGCGGGCCTCATCGCGTACGGGATCGACGACAGCCGTCCCTTCGCGCTGATGATGACGGCGAAGTTCTTCTCCCTGCTGGGGACGAGCATCCTTCGCTGGCAGCTGATCACGCTCTTCTGGCGCTTCTGCGCGGCCCTCGCGAGCTGCTGGCTTCTGCGGACGGTCTGGCCGGAGCGGAAGGAAGCGGCGGGCTTCATCTCGCTGCTCTTCGGCATCTTCCCCTACTTCAAGCATCAAGCCGCCTGCATCGCTTATTTCAACGTGCTGATGCAGTACTTCGTCATTCTGCTCTCGTTCTGCCTGACGGTTCAGGCCCTGCGGACGGAGAAGAAGTGGCTGAAAATCGTTCTCTTCGTCCTGTCTTACGCAACGAGCGTCTACCAGCTCGCCTGTCTTGAATACTACCTCCCCCTCGAAGCGGCCCGCCTGCTGCTGATTTACTTCGTCCTCTCGAAGCGCGACGGCGGCACCTTCAAAAAGAACGCCGGCCGCGCGCTGCTGACGTACATCCCCTACGCGCTGATCCTTGCCGCGGCGCTCGTCTACCGCTTCGTCTACATCCCGACGATCTCAACGGACGTCCGCCCGATCACGCTCTTCACGAAGTATAAGGGCCTCAACGTCCTCTTCCATCTGCTCAGCCTGCTGATCCAATACCTCTGCGAATCGTTCCTCGGCGTCTGGTACCGCAGCCTGAACCCGGCGGAGATTGACCTGACCCTCCGCAACGCGCAGCTCGGCCTCGGGCTCGGCTTGATCGGCGCGGCAATCGTCTTCTTCCTGCTGAAGAAATGCCGTGAGGCGGATGACGATCAGCGCCCGGCGTACGAGATGCTGATCTTCGGCTTCTGCGCCATGCTGCTCGGCTTCCTGCCGGGGATGATGCTCGACGTCTCCCCTTCCTCGACCGGCGCTTATCACGACCGTTTCCTCATCCCCGCCTTCTGGGGGATTTCAATCTTCACCGTCACCTGGGTCGCGCTCGTGTTCCGCAACCGCACCGTGCGCTATGCCCTGTTCGGCGGACTCGTCTGCCTGAGTGTCTTCTTCCAGATTCAGAACTCGTTCATGTACCGCTACTCGTGGAAGTATCAGCAGCAGTTCCAATGGTCGATGAAGTGGCGCGTCCCCGATTTGGAGGAGAACACCGCTGTCTTCAGCGACGGCGTGGTGGCTTCGTTCATGGGCGGCTGGGCGGACAGCTCGATGCTTTTTGAAATGTACGGCAAGCATGAAGGCCTGACCCCGACGCCGTATTGGTATTTCAATGTCGCCGAGGAGAATTACCTCCCCGGGCTTGAAGCCGGCGACCCGCTCGTGGTTGACTCGAAGATGTATTATTTCGAGGCCGACGCGGAGAACGTCCTGCTCATCACCAAGCCCGAATACGGCAAATGCGCCTGGGTGCTGGATGAGGCGGACACGGTGAACCCGTATCTGGAGTCCGGCATTGAGAACTACATCCCTTATCAGAACAAGTCCCGCATCCGCATGTACTCCGACTACGAAATGCCGTCGGAGATCTTCGGCACGGATTACACCCACGACTGGTGCTATTACTTCGAGAAAGCCGACTTGGCCTTCGATCAGGGCGATTACGACCGCGTGCTCTCCCTGTATGAAGAGCTGACCGCCGCGGGCCTTTCCATGGGCAACCCGACCGAAATGCGCCCCTTCATCAAGGCGGCCGCCTTCACGGGCGATTGGGAACAGGCGCTGGCTTGGTCCATGGAGGCCGACGCGAATTCGAAGGGCAAGACGACTGCCTACTTCGCGAACCTCTGGAAGCTCATCGACCGCGACGCCCCGGACTCCGCCGGGAAGGCCGAAGCCGTGGCGAAGGCCGCGGAATATTTCGTTGACGGAGAATGATGCGCCGGGTTCGATTGCTTCTCGCTGCCCTGCTGAGCCTTCTCGTCTGCCGTGCCGCCTTCGCGGAAGAGCACACGGTCGAGAAAGGCGAGACCGCGCTGCAAATTGCCCTCGATCATAACCTGACGATGGAGCAGCTGCAGCAGCTGAACCCGGATGTGAACCTTGAAATGATGATGATCGGGGACACGCTGGTCGTCCCGGATGAGAACTCCGGCGGCTTCGACGAATTCCTCGCCTCCCGTTACGCGGAGAAGATCGCGGTCAAGAACGTGAACTGCGAACTCACGGCGGACCGCTCCGCGCTCTGCCTGTTCGAGGTGGAGAACCTCACCGAGCTGCCGCTGTATGACATCCGCCTCAAGGCATCCGTCAACGGCACCGAGGCGGAGGGCGGCATCGGCCTGATGCAGCTCCTCGGCGGCGAGACGCTGCCCGCCTACATCAGCGTGCCCGGAACTTTTGATAACGTGAACGGCGCGTCCGTCTCCGTGACGAGCCTGAGCTGGTCGGAGATGATGACCGCCGACTTCCGCGTTCCCGAAGCGTATTACACCGAGACCGACGAGCTGCTGCCCGACGGCGCGGCGGGGACCGCGGTGATCGTCTTCAATGCGGAGGCGATGACGGAATACGAAGGCCGGCAGGTGAATGTGCTGGCTGCCGGTTACGACGCGGATGGGAACCTCGTCGGCGTCCGTTCGCTTTACAGTGATTTTTACGCTCGGCTTGACATCACGGTGTACGCCAACGCCCGCCGCATTGTCTCGCTGAAGACGTGGTTGGAAGTGTATTGATATGCGGATCTTGGTCACCGGCGCGACCGGATTCATCGGCTCGGCGCTCTGCCGCCGTCTCTGCGAAAGCGGGCATAAAGTCGCCGCCTTTCACCGCCCGACGGGCATCACCCGCGGGATTCAGGACCTGCCGGTCGAGGTCTTGACCGGCGACCTGCTCGATCAGGATTCGGTCATGAACGCGGTGCTGAACTTCGGGCCGGAGGTGATTTATCATCTCGGGGCGCAGAACCAAGCCGAAGACAAGCATTTCACCCGCCGCATGACCCAGGTCAACGTCCTCGGCACGCGCTACGTCTTCATGGCCGCGCTGCGGAGAGGCGTGAGCCGGGTGGTGCTGATGAGCTCCGCCACGACCCTCGGGCTGCCGGAGATCTTCCGCAGTCACGACCGCAAGCCGATCCTCCTGAACGAGTCCCGCGTGGCAAGCGTCAAGCTGCCGCTGTGGCCCTTCGCGAAGTCGAAATACCTCGCCGAGATGGAGGCGCAGTCCGCGGGGGTGAGCGGGTTGGATGTCGTCACGGTGAACCCCTTCATGGTGGTCGGCGAGCGGGATTGGTACCGGCGCAAGAGCTCCATTCTCATGCGCCTGAAGCAGAAGCCGCCCTCGGTCATCATTCGCGGAGGGCTGAACGTCATCCCGCTGGAGGATGTCGTCCTCGGGCTGGTGAACGCCTGCGAGTACGGCAAACGCGGCGAACGCTATCTGCTCTGCGGTGAGAACATGACGTACATGGACTTCTGCCGTATGTGCGCCGAAGCCGGGGGATTCGAGCCGCCGAAGCTGCTGCTGGAGAATGAGTTCCTCGCGGAGACGCTCGGTCGGACGGGCGCGGTCAACCAAGTCCGCCCGGAATGTTTGGATAAAAACGTGTTTTTTTACGCGGACCGCTACTTTTACTATAATCCGAGGCAGGCCCGCGTGGAGCTGCGGATGCCCCCGTGCGGGGACGTGGCCGCGGCGGTCAAGAAATCTTATCAATGGTTTGAGGCGAACGCATGAGCAAAAAGGTGATTTGTCTGGTTCCCGAAGTAACATCTCTGGGAGGTCCCCGTACCTTTCAGCGGAATATGATCGACTGGTCCGAAAAGACCGGGAAGGTCGAGTTTACTTTTGACGCGGAGCGTAAGGATATCGACGCCTATCTTGTTATCGGCGCGCCGAAAAAGTACTTATGGAAGCTGCTCAAAGCCCGAATGTCCGGCATCCCCGTCACGCATCGGCTCAACGGCATCAATTGGATCCACCGCCGCGTCAAGCTTGGGCTGAAGTACTCCCTGCATTCCGAGCTCGCCAACACCGCGATCGCCTTCTACCGCCGCTTCGTCTGCAGCCGGATCGTCTACCAGAGTCCCTTCTGCAAACGCCGCTGGACGACCCGCTACGGCAGCACATTGAAGCCGTCGAAGATCATCTTCAACGGCACCGACCTCGACGTCTTCCATCCCGCCGAGACCGCGCCCGACCTTTCCAAACGGATCGACTTCGTCTTGGTCGAGGGCAGTTTCAAGTACGGCATGAACTTCGGCCTCGGCGTCGCGGTTGGGCTCGCGCTGGACCTTGCCTCCCGCTTCCCGCAGAAGATCGTCGTCCATACCGCTGGCAAAGTGGACGAGAGCGACAAAGTCTCCGTCCGCAAGCGCGTTGAGGAATCCGGCAAGAAGAACGTCGAGATCGTCTTCGAGGGCGTGATGAACCGCGATCAGCTGATCGAATTGGAACAGAAAGCCGCGTTCCTCTTCTCGTCCGAATTGAACCCCGCCTGCCCGAATGCCGTGATCGAGGCCCTGGCCTGCGGCGTCCCGGTGATCGGCTTCGACACCGGCGCGCTGAAGGACGTCACCGGCGAAGGCGGCATCATCGTCCCCTACGGCGCCGATCCCTGGAAGCTTGAACCGCCGAACCGCTTCCCATTAACCGACGCGGCGGAGATCGTCATTCGCGAAAACACCGACTACCGCAAAGCCGCCCGAGCCCGCGCGAAGCAGAACTTCTCCATCGACCGCTGCGGCGA
>CAVCBG010000125.1:0-4948 GCA_963600285.1 Anaerovoracaceae bacterium | reverse complement strand
TCGAAAACGAGGCGAAGCATGAATTACACCAGCACACGCGACAGAAGTTTATCCCTTACCGCGGCGGAGACCATCACCCGGGGGCTTTCACCCGACGGCGGGTTGTTCGTTCCCGAATCGGTTCCGCAGATCGATGAAGACTTCATCGCGAAGCTCGTCCCCATGTCTTACGCGGAGCGGTCCGCCGCTGTCATGCGCCTCTTCCTCGAAGAGTTCTCCGACGAAGAACTGCTGGAGATGACCAAAGCCGCGTACGCCAATTTCTATTCCGAATCCGCGGCGCCGCTGCATCCGCTCAACGTCCACACGTCTTTCATGGAGCTGTGGCACGGGCCGACCTGCGCGTTTAAGGACATCGCCCTGCAGATCCTGCCGCGGCTGCTGACCGCTTCCTTAAAGAAAACCGGTGAGGACAAAAAGGTATGCATCCTCGTCGCGACCTCCGGCGATACCGGCAAGGCGGCGCTTGAGGGATTCAAAGACGTCCCCGGCACCGGCATTCTCGTCTTCTATCCCGACGGCGGCGTCTCCGATGTGCAGAAACTGCAGATGCAGTCCCAGACCGGCGCGAACGTCTCCGTCTGCGGCGTGGAAGGCAACTTCGACGACGCCCAGACCGGGGTGAAGAAGATCTTCTCCGACCCCGACATCGCGAAGCGCCTCGCCGACAAGGGCTGGTTCCTGTCCTCGGCGAACTCCATCAATTGGGGACGCCTCCTCCCGCAGGTGGTGTATTACTTCTCCGCTTACTGCGACCTCGTCGGCACCTGCTCCATTCAGAACGGCGACGCCGTCAGCTTCTGCGTCCCGACCGGCAACTTCGGCGACATTCTCGCGGGTTATTACGCCAAGCAGATGGGCCTGCCGGTCAAGAAACTGATCTGCGCCTCCAACTCCAACGACGTGCTGACGGAGTTCTTCCACACCGGCGTGTATAACCGCAACCGCCCGTTCTACATGACGGTGTCCCCCTCCATGGATATCCTCGTCTCCTCGAATCTGGAACGCCTGCTCTTCGAGATCACCGGGCACGACGATATGTTCGTCACCGACTGCATGGACGAGCTGAACAAGAACGGGAAGTACGGCGTCGGCCGAAAGGTCCGCGATCTGCTGGACGAGACCTTCTGGGCGGGCTTCTGCGACGAAGCCGGCACGAAGGAAGAGATCGGCAAGGTCTGGAAGGAGAACGGCTACCTGATGGATACGCACACCGCGGTCGCCTCCCAGGTCCTTGAGCAGTACCGAAAGGCCTCGAAGACCAATAACGAGTACGTCGTCATCGTCTCCACCGCCTCGCCGTACAAGTTCTGCAACGCGGTCCTCGAAGGCATCGGCGAACAGGGTGAGGCCAACGGCCTCGACGCGCTGGATAAGCTCGCCCACGAGACCCACGTCCCCGCCCCGCTCCCGCTCGCGAAGCTGCGCGGCGCCGAAGTCCGATTCAATGAAGTCTGTTCGAAGGAAGCGATGCCCTCCGTGGTGGAGACCTTCCTGAAGTAACGAAATTCCCGAATTTCTTGACAGATTTTCCGGACCGAATATAATAATTATTGTTGTACGCGGGTATAGTTCAGTTGGTAGAACACCTCCTTGCCAAGGAGAAGGTCGCGAGTTCGAGTCTCGCTGCCCGCTCAGAAAACCCATCCGAAAGGATGGGATTTTTGTTTAAAGACCCGCGTTCGGTATGAACTTTACCCAAAGGCGCGGTCTTTAAGTTACAATTTTCAGCATGGAGATTGAAATCAGGGACGCGGTCTTCGCCGACTTGAACCCGGCGCTGAAACTGGATCGGGAAGCCTTCGGCCCCGATTCATGGACGATGCTGGATTATCTCTGGACCTTCTCCGAGCGGAGCGTACGGAAGTACTCCGCCTTCGCGGACGGGAAGTTCGCGGGCTTTGCCTGCATGGAGTTCGACACCGACGAACAGGCGGCGTGCCTGATGACGATCGCGGTCGTGCCGGAATTCCGCCGTCACGGCATCGCGGCGCGGTTACTCGCGGCGTGCGAATCCGCTTTCCAAGGAAAAGATTATTATCTCTGCGTGGATATTGAGAACGCCGCGGCGATCGGCTTTTATGTCAAGTCCGGCTACGCCGCCAACGGCGTCATTCATTCCTACTACATGAACGGGCACGATGCCCTTGTGATGATTAAGGAAGCCTCATGAGTCAAAAGAACATCAAAACCATTCTCTTCAACATTCTGCTGATCGGGCTGCTGGCCTTCGGCATTTGGAATAACTTCCGCAATATGCGCTGGGACGACGACGCCCTGCTGCATCCGGATGAGTACGGGCTGACGAACACCTTGACGCAGCTGCATATGCCGTCCTCGATCTCGAACTACTTCAACACCCGTATCTCGACCATGAGCCCGTACAACAAGTACGACGAGAACGGCGAGACCATCGCCAACGGACCGGACAACACCATGCGCTGGGGACAGCTGCCGATGCTCATCATCCGCCTGACCGCGGAAGCATTGAACCGCACCGGCTTCATTGAACTGCGGACGACCGGCCGTTACCTCTCCGCGCTGATGAACCTCGGCTCGATGATCATGCTTTACGTCATCGCCCGCCGCCTCTTCGGGCACACCACCGCCCTCCTCGCGACGGCGCTCTTCAGCCTCTGCGTGCAGTCCCTGCAGCAGTCGCATTTCATGACGGTGGATAACTTCGCCACCTTCTTCACCATGCTGACGCTCAACGCCGCGCTGCGCATCGCCTTCGGGGATTACCTCTCGCGGGACGACTACGGCACGCTCCGCATGAGCAAAAAGGGATGGATCGCCATGGCCCGCTTCGGGCTCTGCCTGGGGATGACGATCTGCTGCAAAGTCAACCTCGCCATGCTCGGCGTCGTCCTCGCGCCCGCGGTGCTGATCTGCTTCGCCGACACGAAGCTCGTCTGCCGGCAGGACTTCACGCGCATCATCGCCCTCGCCGCGGAATCCGCGCTGATGGCGATCGTCGTCATGGTTCTCGCCTGCCGCGTGTTCCAGCCGATGATGTTCCGCGCCTCAACCGGGGACACGAGCTTCTTCACCTTCGCGCTGAACCCCGACTGGGTCCGCTCCATGAATACCGCCGCGACCGAATCCAAAGGCATCGGGGGCGGTCCCCCTTCCGAGCAATGGGCGCACCGCCCGGCGTTCTTCTTCGCCTGGATGAATCAAGTCTTCTGGGGGATGGGGCTGCCGCTCGGGCTCGCGGTCTGGGCGTTCCTGATCATGGGGTGGGTGTATATCTTCCGCTCCAAAGAGGAAGGCTTATGGAAGAAACTGCTGCTGCCCGCCTTCTGGGCGACGCTCTTTTTCCTCTTCATGAGCACCCGCTTCGTCAAGAACAACCGCTACTTCCTGCCGACGTATCCCTCATTCTGCCTGATGGCGGCGTGGGGACTCGCGACGTGGTATAACCGGTCGAAGAAAACCGTCGGCCGCGTGCTCTGCTGCCTGGTCGGCGCGATTGTCCTCGGCGGGACATTCACGTGGACGTGCGCGTTCATGAACACGGTCTACGGACAGATGAACACCCGCGTCGAGGCGACGAACTGGATCTACGACAACATCCCGTCCCTCTTCCAGTTCGCGGACGTGGAGGACGGCGAAGTCACCGCCGCGATCTCCATCCCCGCGGACGAGACGGAGACGCTTTACGCCAACGCGCCGTTGGATAAGAAATTCCGCCCGTACAAGGACGCGGAGGTCAACACCCTGAAGATGCCGAAGGCCCGCGCCATCGGCGCCGAGGGGACGGAGAAGGTCACGCTGACGATGGCGGTCTATCTTGAGACCACCGCGAGCGACCCGATCTGGAGCGAGGAAGCGGAGGTCGAACTCGGCCCCGAGGAAACTTCGCTCGAGATCCCGGTGACGCCGTTCACGCTGGAGAAGGAGAAGACGTATTGGCTCCGCGTCGGCCTGAAGGAAGGCCCGACCGTCTCCCTGCGGCGGGTCGCCATTGCCAACGAGAATTGGGACGAAGGCCTGCCCTTCCGTTCCCGCGAACTTGACCCCTTCGGCCAGCTCTATACCGGCATCACGAATGAAGTCCGCTGGTACGACACCGAGGACAAAGTCGAGATGTTCATGGACGTGCTGACGCGGTCCGATTACCTGATCCTGCCCAGCCAGCGCGGCATCTGGTCCGTCTGCCGCATCCCGCGGACGTATCCGATGACCATGGCGTACTATCAGGCCCTGTTCGACGGTTCGCTCGGCTTCAAGCTGGTGGGCGAATACCAGCGCCCGATCAAGATCGGCCCGTTCTACATCTCCGACCTCGCCGGCACGATCACGACCGAATATCCCGAATTGCCGGTGGTGAACCGCTCCAACACCGCCGCGGAAGAAGCCTTCAGCATCTACGACCACGCCCCGGTGTGGATCTTCGAGAAGACCGAAGACTTCTCGGCGGATAAACTTCGCGAGTTTCTGGAGTCGTTTGATCTCACGAAAGTCGTGGTCCAAGGGCCTGCCGATGCAGAGTGGGAATGGAACGACAGTGAGGAGTGAGGAGTTAGGAGTGAGGAGTGGCAAGAGACCAGAGACCAGAGACCAGATAACATAATCGAAAGCCTGTTTCCATCTCGAGCGTGCTTGTAAAAAGAGACCGGAGACCAGAGACCGGATAACATAATCAAAAGCCTGTTTCCATCTCGAGCGCGCTTGTAAAAAGAGACCGGGAACCAGAGACCGGATAACGATATTGGAGCGAGTCTTCCCTTATCGAGCCGATGCCCCTTTTAGCTGAAGCTTGATACTCGAAGGCCCGCTCTAATTATGTTATCCGGTCTCTGGTCTCTCGTTAATCCGATGCTCGATATTTGAAATCCCGCCCCAACTATGTTATCTGGTCTCTGGTCTCTGGTCTCTCTATCCTTTCCCTCCTTTTTCCCAATCAATTCAGCATTTTTGCGTTATGATATAAACAGGGAAG
>CAVCBG010000124.1:0-4950 GCA_963600285.1 Anaerovoracaceae bacterium | reverse complement strand
TTCTTATGCGCGCCGGTGTCGAACTCCGCGGGGCAGACCAGGTTGCCGATGTTCTCAAGGAAGAGCAGGTCGAGGTCCTCGTGCGGGAACTCCGCCAGGGCGCGGGAAGTCATGTCGGCGTCGATATGGCACAGGCCGCAGTTGTGAATCTGCAGCGACCGTACGCCGGTTTTGTCGGCGACTTTCTGCGCGTCCAGGGAGGTCTCAATGTCGACGTCCATCACGCCGATCTTCAGCTCGTCCTTGAGCATGTTGATCACCGCGCTGAGCAGCGTCGTCTTCCCGGAGCCGGGAGCGGACATTACATTCAGGAAGAAAGTTTTCTCCGCCGTCATCCGCGCGCGGACGGCATCGGCCGCCGCGTCGTTTTTGGCGAATACATTTTCCTTGATCTCAATAACGCGTACCGCCAACTCAAGCCCCCTTCAGCCACGTCTGCATGCGTCCGCGGATCCATTCCGCCGCGGCGTCAATGCCTTCGCCCTTCTTCGAGGAGATGTAGAAGATCTCCGCCTTCGGGTTGCAGGCGTGAATCCGCTCCTCGACGAGCGTTTTGTTAAAATCAAAGACCGGCAGCGTGTCAATCTTGTTGACCAGCACCGCGTCGCAGACTTGATACATCAATGGATATTTCGCGGGTTTGTCATCCCCTTCGGGAACGGAGAGGATCGTGATACAGCAGCCCGCGCCGGTGTCGAACTCAGCCGGGCAGACGAGGTTGCCGACGTTCTCAATGAAGACGAGGTCGACGTCGTCCGTGCCCATCTCGAGCAATCCCTGCTTGACCATGGCGGCGTCCATATGGCACATGCCGCCGGTGTGAAGCTGGATCGCCTTCGCGCCGGCGTTCGCGATGGTCTCCGCGTCAACGGAGGCGTCAATGTCGCATTCCATCACGCCGACACGGATCTCCGGCTGCAGCTTTTCGATCAGTCGGAGGAGGGTCGTGGTTTTCCCGGAGCCCGGGGAGGACATGACGTTGATCATGAATTTCCCCGCCGCGCGGAATTCATCGCGAATGCCGTCGGCGGTGACTTCATTCGCTTTGAATATGTCCTGCTTCAGCTCCAGGATCTTCATCATCGACCTCGATTTCCTTCAGGGTGAATTCGTTGCCGCACTTCAGCACGGTGTGATCGCTCCCGCAGTAGGGGCAGATTTTGGCGAACGTCACCGTTTCATATTCCTTCCCGCAGTCTTCACAGATGGAGACGGCGGGGAGGACATCAATTTTCAAACCGCAGGACTCCAGCATGGGTTCCCGCTTGACGGCCCAGTTCCAGCAGTCGCGCAGCAGAGCCGGCACCACAGCCGAGACCTCACCGATCTCGACTGTGACGGAACGGACCTTTTTGATATTGTTCTCCGCGGCGGCTTCTTTGACGTCGCGGATCACATAGAAAACGACCCCCAGCTCATGCATGAGGCTTAGTTCTGATCCTTCTTCGAGTTGAAGAGAATGCGGACGGCGCGCTTCATCTGATAAGGCAGGATCTTCTTGAACTTATCTTCGGCCTTCGTCATCTCGGAGCATTCCGGGCGGTCGCGGTGCAGGGTGATGGCGTCGAACATACACTTGGTGGTGCAGACGCCGCAGCCGATGCACTTGTTCGGGTCGACAATGGTCATACCGCAGCCGAGGCAGCGGGCGGTTTCAGCCTTGACCTGCTCTTCGGTCAGCTCAACCTTCGCGTCATGGAAGGTGCCGACGTAAGCTTCGTTCACGCCTTCTTCCTGGCGCGGACCGCGGTCGTAGCTCTCGATCATGATGTCGTGCTTATCCAGTTCGATGAATTCCCAGCGGTTGCGGCCGATGGTCATGTTGCCGCCCTGGACGAAGCGGTGCAGGGATTCGGAAGCGAACTTACCCTGGGCAATAGCGTCAATGGCGAACTTCGGACCGGTGAAGACGTCGCCGCCGACAAAGATGTCGGGCTCGGCGGTCTGGTAGGTCAGGTTGTCGGCGACAGGGCCGTTGCCGCGGCCGAACTCAACGCGGGAACCCTTGACGAGGTCGCCCCAGTTGATGCGCTGGCCGATGGCGAAGATCACGCGGTCGCACTCGATGGTCATGAGCTGGTTCTCATCATAGACCGGGGCGAAGCGGTGCTCTTCGTTGAAGACGGAGACGCACTTCTTCATGACGATGCCGGTCACCTTGCCGTCGGCGTCCACGAGGACTTCCTTCGGACCCCAGCCGTTGCGGATGTCAACGCCGTCTTCGCGGGACTCAGCCTGTTCCTGCTTGGAGGCGGGCATTTCGGCTTCGGATTCGAGGCACATCATGGTGACAGCAGCGGCGCCGCTGCGCTTGGAAACGCGGGCAGCGTCGACAGCAACGTTGCCGCCGCCGATAACGGCGACGCGGCCTTCGTAGTGCGTGCCGCCGCAGTTGGCGTCATGCAGGTACTGCAGCGCGGTCATGGTGCCTTCGGCCTTGTCGTTCGGGACGTTCGGCAGGGAGCCGGTGTTGCAGCCGATGGCGATGTAGAAGGCTTTGTAGCCCTGGGCGCGCAGTTCGTCGAGGGTGATGTCCTTGCCGACTTCAACGCCGGTGCGGATCTCGACACCCATCTCGCGCATCACATCGATTTCAGCGGCGATGACGTCTTTTTCCAGCTTGTAGGACGGGATACCCCAGCGCAGCATACCGCCGGGTTCGGATTCCTTTTCGAAGACGGTCGGCTTGTAACCCTTCTCAGCCAGGTAGAAGGCCGCGGACAGACCGGCAGGGCCGGCGCCGATGATGGCGATCTTCTCTTCCCAGGAGTTGCGGTGGATGGAAGCCGGGACGACGATCGGCGGGATGAAGCGGGTTTCGGCGTCAAGGTCTTTCTTGGCGATGAAGCGCTTCACGGCGTCGATGGAGACGGCGCGGTCAATGGTGCCGCGGGTGCAGGCGTCTTCGCAGCGGCGGTTGCAGATGCGGCCGCAGACAGCCGGGAACGGGTTCTGCTTCTTGATCAGCTGCAGCGCGCCGGTGTAGTCGCCCTGGGCGGCTTTCTTCAGGTAACCCTGGACGGCGATGTGGGCCGGGCAGGCGGTCTTGCACGGAGAAGTACCGGTCTTGTGGCAGTTGATGCGGTTGTCGTCGCGGTAATTGAAGTTGTACTTGTCCTTACCCCACTTGACATTGTCCGGCAGCAGCTGGCGCGGGTACTTGACTTCGGAGCCGTCCTTGCGGCAGAGCTTCTGGCCGAGCTTCAGAGCGCCGGCCGGGCAGTATTCAACACAGCGGCCGCAGGCCACGCACTTTTCTTTCTCAACGTGCGCGACATAAGCGGAACGGGACATGTTCGGGGTGTTGAACAGCTGGGAGGTACGGAGGGCGTTGCAGATCTGGACGTTGCAGTTGCAGATACCGAAGATCTTGTTGTCGCCGTCAATATTCGTGATCTGATGGACGAAGCCGTTGTCTTCCGCGCGCTGCAGAATGGCGAGAGCTTCTTCCTTGGTGATGTCATGGCCCTTGCCGGTCTCGCGGCAGTAATCCGCGAAGTCGCCGACGCCGATGCACCAGCCGTAATCGTCATCGGCACAGCCGTCGCCGATGGCCTTGCGGGAAGCGCGGCAGGAACAGCGGCCGACGCCGATCTTGCCTTCGTACTTGGAGAGCCAATAAGAGAGGTGCTCGATATCCATGGATTTGTTCTCCATAGAGATCGCTTTTTCGACCGGGATGACATGCATACCGATGCCGGCGCCGCCCGGAGGAACCATCTGGGTGATGCCGTCCAGCGGCAGGTAGGTCATGCGTTCAAAGAAGGACGCCAGAGCCGGATGATCATCCAGACGCTTGCTGCGGTGATCGGAGAGGTCCTTGCTCTCTTCCATGTTCAGCAGTTCAGCGGAACCCGGAACGAACATCGGCAGGATGTAGCGTCGTTCGGACTGCGGGGCGGTTCGGCCGTTATGGTCGTAATGATACCCGTAGTCGTATTCAAGCAGACCGATGTAGCTCATCTCATCCAGAAGTTTCTGGAAGTCGGCTTCACCGTCTTTGGTAATGTGATTGAGTTCGCAGAGCTCGGAGAAGGTGTACGGAGTACGCTTCTTCATGCTGAGACCGACCTCGGCCATCTCTTCCGTGATAATGTCCGCCAGACCCCAATATTCCGGGTCCTCAACGGTTACGCTGCCGAGCATGTGAGCCGCAACGTCGGTGATTTTCTTGCCAAGCTGAATGATTTTCTCACTCGGCGCCTTGTCACCGTATTTCTTCGCGTTTTGCTTCGGCCAATCCTCATAATTCTGCATGGGATTTTCCATAATAACAACACCTCCTGAATCACATAAGGCCGGCTCTTCGTCCCGGTCGTAAACACACAAAAGTTGTATCTACAATTCTACCATAATTGCGGAAAATTTCTCTATATGAATTAAAAGGATAGAACAATTTCCCCCGCGGAAATGATATAATACACCCATGAAACGTATCATCCCTCTATTAATCGCGGCCTTGGCCCTCACCGCCTGCGCGGCAAAGAACGAAACCACGGCCGAAATTCCCGAAATGATGCCGCTCGTCGAGCAGCAGCTGGCGTTCGGTCCGCGGACGCCGGGCAGCGAAGCGCATGACAATTTCGTGACCTGGGCCTGCGGGATCCTCAACGACGCGGGCTGGAATGCCGCGGCCGAGACGAAGACTTACCGCGGTAAAGAAGTGCGGAACATCATCGCCGAGCGTTCTTCCGGCGCGAAGACTGACAACCGGATCCTCCTCGGCGCGCATTACGACAGCCGCCTTCATTCGGATCAGGACGTCACCAACTTCAAATGGGACGCCACCCCCGGCGCGGAGGACGGCGCTTCGGGCGTGGCGGTGCTGCTCGCGCTGGCGGAGAGCCTGCCGGAGTCAGAGAATGTCTCGGTCACGCTGGCGTTCTTTGACGCGGAGGACCAGGGGAATCTCATGGGCTGGCCGGATTGGTGCCTGGGTTCGAGTCTGCT
>CAVCBG010000123.1:0-4960 GCA_963600285.1 Anaerovoracaceae bacterium | reverse complement strand
TACTGCACCCGCGGCATTCCGACCTCCGCCGGTTCCCGCATCCTGCGCGGATGGCGTCCGCCGTACGACGCGGCGGTCATTGAACGGCTCAACGCCGCGGACGCCGTTCTCATCGGCAAAACCAACTGCGACGAATTCGGTTTCGGCGGCAGCAATGAGACCTCCGCCTACCGTCCGCTGCCGCGCAACCCGCGGGCCTTGGACCGCGTTCCCGGCGGCTCCTCCGGCGGATCCGCCGCTGCGGCCGCCGCTTGCGAAGGGGCGTTCTCCCTCGGCACCGACACCGGCGGTTCCATCCGCGAACCCGCCGCCTTCTGCGGCGTGACCGGACTGAAGCCGACCTACGGACGCGTCTCGCGTTACGGCGTGATCGCCTTCTCCTCCTCCATGGACTGCGTCGGTCCGCTGACCCGCTCCGCCGAGGACGCGGCGCTCATCATGAATGTGATCGCGGGCGAAGACCCGCGCGATAACACCGCCGCCCGCGTCCCCGTCCCGGATTACACCGCGGACCTGAAGCGCGGGGTGAAGGGGATGCGCGTCGGCATCTCGCCCGACTTCCTGCGCGTTCCCGAAGGCAGCCTCGACCCGGAGATCGCCGCAGCCGTGGAGCGCACGGCGGAGACCCTGCGCGGACTCGGCGCGGAGATCATTGACGACGTCCCCATGCCGAACACGGAATACGCGATGCCGGCGTATTTCGTCATCAGCCGCATCGAGGCCTATTCCAACCTGCAGCGTTACGACGGCCTGCGCTTCGGCTACACGCCCGAAGGCGAGCCCGCCGATATGCACGACCTCTACCGCCGGACCCGCGGCGGGGGATTCGGCTATCAGGCCAAACTCCGCCTGCTGACGGGGATGTTCATCAGCCAATCCGAGTTTTATGAAAAGTATTACCGCCGCGCCCTGCGTGCCCGCGCCCTGATGCGAAGGGACTACGACGCGGTGTTCGACCCGACGGGGAAATACCGCCTCGACGCGCTGCTCACGCCGACCGCGCCCTGCCCCGCCTTCCCCTTCATGGGGGATCACGAGCGCGATTCGCTGCGCATTCAGCTGGCGGACTGCTTCACCACGCCGATGAACTTCGCGGGCACGCCCGCGGTCTCCGTCCCTGCCGGCACGAACGCCGCCGGGCTGCCGCTCGGCGTGCAGCTTGCCGGGTACGACTGGCGCGAGGCGGAGCTGCTCCGTCTGGCGTACGCGCTTGAGGAGGCCCGCGCATGACCGACTACATCCCTTCCATCGGGCTGGAGACGCACATCCAGCTCAACACGAAAACCAAAGCCTTCTGCGCCTGCCGCGCGGATTCATGGAACGACGCGCCGAACACGAACATCTGCCCCGTCTGCACCGGACAGCCCGGCGCCCTGCCGGTTCCGAACAAAGCCATGGTCCGCAAGGCGCTCAAGCTCTGCCTCGCGGTTCACGCGGAGATCAACCGCGTCTCCTACTTCGACCGCAAGAATTACCTCTACGCCGACATGCCCGGCGGCTACCAGGTCACCCAGAACGGCAAACCCATCGGCGTCAACGGCTTCGTGGAGTTCGACACCGAGGACGGCGGGACTTCGCGGGTGCGGATCGACAACCTTCATATGGAAGAGGACGCCGGCAAGACCAAGAACGAAGGCGGCATCCGCCTGATCGACCTGAACCGCTGCGGCGTCCCGCTGGTGGAGATGGTCACCGAGCCCGACCTTCATTCCGCGGATGAGGCCGCCGCGTACCTCATGCACCTGCGGCAGCTGATCCGCTGGCTGGATATTTCCGAGGGCAACATGGAGAAAGCCCAGCTCCGCGCCGACATCAATATCTCCGTCGCCCCGGCCGGTTCGGACCGCCTCGGCAAGAAGTGCGAGATCAAAAACGTCAACTCCATCGAGGCCGTCCGCGCCGCCATCAACGCCGAGACCGCCCGCCAGATCCGCGAACTCGAAGCCGGCCGTCCCGTGGAGCAGCTCTCCATCGAATGGGACAACGACGCGGGCGAGCTGCGGAAGATGCGCTCCAAGGAAGACGCGGTGGACTACCGTTACTTCCGCGAGCCGAACCTGATGCCGGTCGTCATCGACGATGAACTCCTCGCCGCGGTCACGGCCGAAATGCCCGAGCTGCCGCGGGAACGGAAGGCGCGGTTCGTCAGCGAATACGGACTGCCCGCCTACGACGCCCGCATCCTGACCCTCGAACGGGATACGGCGGATTATTTCGAGGAGGCCGCCCGGGAGTATAATGGAGAGGCGAAGCGGGTTTCCAATTGGATGATGAATGAGATCCTCCGTCTCTCGAACGCGCTCGACGTCCCGGTGTCATCCCTGCGGATCAAGCCCGCCGATTTGGCGGAGATCCTGCGCCTGACCGACGCCGGCACCGTCAATACCTCCACCGGCAAGCGGCTGGTCGACCTCGTTCAGGAGAGCGGCAAGACCCCCGCGGAGCTCGTCCGCGAGCTGGGATTGGCGCAGGTCAGCGATGACGGCGCCATCCGCGAAGTCTGCGCGAAGATCATCGCCGACAATCCGAAGGAAGTCTCCGCCTACCGCGCGGGGAAGGAAACGCTGATCGGCTGGTTCACCGGCCAAGTCATGCGTCAGATGAAAGGCAAAGCCGACCCGAAGCGCACGAACGCCGTGCTCAAGGAGCTTTTGGATCGGACGGAATAAGACGAATTAAAAGGAAAAAAGAGAATGAAAGAATTTGATGTGATCGTGATCGGCGCGGGTCCCGGCGGCTATGTTGCCGCGCTGCGGACTGCCGCGAACGGATTGAAGACCGCCGTGATTGAAAAAGACAAGCTCGGCGGCGTCTGCCTGAATGTGGGGTGCATCCCTTCCAAATCGCTGCTGAAGAACGCCGAGTTGGCGCGGACGCTTCGCAAGGACGCGAAGACCTTCGGCATCGCTTCCGAAGCGCCCATCACGGCGGACTTCGCCTCCGCGGTTGAACGCAGCCGCAAGGTTTCCAAACGCCTGAACATGGGCGTGGCTTCCCTGCTCAAGAACGCGGGCGTGGAAGTGATCCCCGGCACGGCAAAATTCCGTGACGCGAAGACCGTCGTCGTTACCGCGGAGGACGGCTCCGAGGAAGAATACACCGCCGCGAACATCATCATCGCCGCGGGCACGAAGCCGACCGTCATCCCCGGCATGGAGCCGGACGGTGAGAAGATCCTCAACTACCGCCAGGCCATTCTCCAGACCGTCCTGCCGAAGCGCATCGTCGTCATCGGCGGCGGCGCCATCGGCGTTGAATTCGCGACCGTCTGGTCCGGTTACGGCGCGCAGGTGACGGTGGTTGAAATGCAGAGCCACCTGCTGCCCAACGAGGACGCGGAAGCCGCTGCCGAGCTGGAGCGGGCGTTCAAGCGTCAGGGCATCAAGGTCAAGACCGGCACCGCCCTCTGCGGCGTTGACAAAACCGCGGACGGCGTCTCCGTGCGCGTGAAGGCCGGGGATGAAGAAAGCGCCATCGAGGCCGATCAGGTCGTCATTGTCGTCGGCTTCCGTTCGAACGCGCCGGACCTCGGGCTTGAGAACGCGGGCGTGAAGATGACCTCCCGCGGGTGGATCGAATGCGACGAATACGGCCGCACCTCCGTCCCGGGCATTTACGCCGTGGGCGACATCGCGGGCAAAGTCCTCTTGGCGCACACCGCGTCCGCCATGGGCAAGATGGTCGGCGATCTCATTGCCGGCAAGAACGTCCCCGCCGTCCGTTACGACCTGACCCCGCACGCCACGTATTCCCATCCGCAGGTGGCGTCCTTCGGCTATACCGAGGAGACCGCCAAGGCCGCGGGGATTGATTACGTCATCGGCAAGGCCGGATTCATCGCGAACGGCAAGGCGCTGGGCTTGGCGGAGAATGAAGGCTTCGTCAAACTGATCTGCGCGAAGGACAGCCATGAATTGATCGGCGCCGTCATTGTCGGCCCCGAAGCTTCCGAACTGCTGCCGGAGCTGACCCTTGCCGCGGCGCATCACCTGACCGCGGAAGACATTGCCCTGAACGTTCACGCCCACCCGACTTTGAGCGAAGTCATGATGGAAGCCGCCGAGGCCGTTGCCTAACGCGTGAAACCTTTCGCTCCGGGCTGCGTATTATAGAGTAGAATATAAAGCCTCGGGGACGATCCCCGGAAAGGACGAAAACCATGAAGAAACATCTGATTTTGACACTCATCCTGACGCTGGCGCTGTGCGTCTGCGGAACCGCTTTCGCTCAGGAATCCTATAACATCACTTTTACGGACGGCCCTTCGCATCATGACAAAGGGACGACCTGGTCCGCGGATATCGTGCTGCCGAACGTCAGCGGTATGGCCGACGCCGAGGAACAGAAGGCGCTGAATGATTACTTCCAGGAAGCCTTAGACGCGACGGTCGCTTCCTACGAGGAAGATGTCGCCTACGTCAACGAGAACTACCCCGACGGCAACGGTCCGCATTTCAGCTGCGATGTCAATTACGAAGTCGTGACCGACAGCGACGATTACATTGTCCTCAAAGTGTGGATGTTCTACGCCGCGGGCGACTCCGCCACCTTCAACCAGTATTGGGTCTTCAGCAAGCACACCGGCAAGGAAGTCCCGATGACCGATGTCATCACCGCCGAGATTTTCACCGCCGCGAAGGAGCAGATCCGCGCGGAGATGGAAAAGGCGAACGAGGAATCCGAAGCCATGTACTGGGTGGATGACGAATCCCTTGACACCGCGATGGACAACCTTGACGCCGCCCGGCATTGGTATATCAACAACGACGGCGACCTGGTGATCGTGTTCGACAAGTACGAGATCGCTCCCGGCGCGCAGGGGGAGAGTGAATTCGTGATCGCGGCTGCGGCTGCCGCCGCGTCCGCGGAGTGATTAGTCAATAGTCAATAGTCAATAGATAGCGCCCGATATTGGGATCGAATATTCCAATATCGGGCGCGTTTTTTTACGCTCCGCGAA
>CAVCBG010000122.1:0-4969 GCA_963600285.1 Anaerovoracaceae bacterium | reverse complement strand
ACGGACGGTGTCTCGGACGAATTCCATTCCTTCGCCGGGTCGAGCGGGAGCCAGAGCGCGCCGGTGGCGGCATTGACCGCGTTCGGCAGCACCGGGTCGAGCGAACGGGCACGGCGTCCGAGCTTGATGAGCGTCGTCTTCAGCGCGCGGTACTTCCCGCCGGCGTAGCGGACATAGAACTGCGCGGACTCGGAATTCATGTTGAAGAAGCCGCAGACGGCGGTATTCTCACGCAGGCGCAGGGCAATGACGCCCTGACCGTAACGGCCCTGCTTCGGGAAGTCAGCCGCGGCAATGGCGCCGAGGGACCAATCCGTCAGGGCGAAGCAGACGTTGTCGGATTCGGTCACGAGGTCCGCGCCGACCACGACGTCGTCTCCCTTGAACTTGATGCCGTTCACGCCGGCCGCCACCAGACCCATCGCGCGGAGGTTATCCTGTCCGAAGCGGATCGCCATGCCGTTCTTGGTCGCGAGCATCAGGTCCATGCTGTCGGACGGGCTGACGAGGACGGTGAGCAGCTTGTCGCCGTCGTTGATCTTGCAGAGCGTGAAGGACTGCGAGGACGCGAACGGAACGTCGCTGACGAGCGAGCGTTTGAGCATACCCGCCTCGGTGACCGTGATCACGGACGCGGTCTCGTCCATCTTCTCGCGGGAAGGCATGGTGAAGAGCACCGCCGGCTTCTCGGACGCGGCCCAGCCGGAGAGCGCCATGAAGTCGATGCCTCCGCTGAAGTCGTCCACCTTCGGCAGCGTCTCAACATACATACCGCAGGCCTTGCCGGAGTCGGAGACGACGTACACCGTCTGCTGCGTATCCGAGCGGACGATCCGCGCGGGCGGGACGAATCCCTTCTGCTTGACCGTGTCCATATCCACACGGCCGATCTTGCCGTCGGCGGTCATGCCGACGAAGCATTCATCCGCCTTGATCAGGGCGTTGGCGGTGAGGACTTCCTTGGAGGAAACGCCTTCCCCGAGCAGCGCGATCTGCGTACGGCGGGCGTCGCTGTAATTCTTCTGCAGCTCCTTCAGCTTGGAGGCGAGCAGGTCGCGCATTTCAACATCCGACCCGAGCAGCTCTTCCATCTGAACGATGGACGCGCGGAGCTGTTCAAGTTCCTGCGTGAGCTTGTCGTATTCGAGGTGGGTGAGCTTCTTCAGCGGCATATCGAGGATGGCCTGCGTCTGTTCGCGGTCCAGGTTGAAGCGCGCCATGATCGTGTTCCGCGCCTCGTCTTCGTTGGAAGAGGAGCGGATGATGCGGATGATCTCCTCGAGGTTGTCAATCGCGACCAGCAGCCCCTCAAGGATGTGGGCGCGTTTCTTGGCTTTGTCCAGGTCGAATTCCGTCTTGCGGCGGATGACGACCAATTGATGATCGGCGTAGACCTTCAGGGCTTCCTTCAGGCTGAGGACGCGCGGCTGATTGTCCACCAGCGCGAGCAGGATGATGCCGAACGTCGTCTGCAGCGGGGTGTGCTTGTAGAGCTGCCGCAGGATGGCGTCGGAATCGGCGGACTTGGAGAGCTCGATGACGATGCGCATACCCTGGCGGTCGGATTCATCGCGGAGGTCGACGATGCCTTCAATCACGCCGTCGCGGACCAGCTGCGCGATGCGCTCGATCAAGCCGGTTTTGTTGATCTGGTAAGGGATTTCGGTAATGATCAGGCGGGAACGTCCGCGGCCCATATCCTCAACGTGCACGCGTCCGCGAACCATCAGGCGTCCGCGTCCCGTCGCGTAGGCGGAGACCAGTTCATTGCGCGCGTCCTCGAGGACAACAATGCCGCCGGTCGGGAAGTCCGGACCCTTGACGAACTGCATCAGGTTCTCGACCGTGATATCTTCGTAGCGGTCCCATTCCTTGAGCAGGTAGATCACCGCGTCGCAGATTTCGCCGAGGTTGTGCGGCGGAATATTCGTCGCCATACCGACCGCGATGCCGCTCGCGCCGTTGACCAGCAGGTTCGGCAGGATCGCGGGCAGCACCACAGGCTCTTTCAAGGTGTCGTCGAAGTTGCCGGTCCAGTCGATGGTGTTGCTGTCAATATCGCGGAGCAGCTCCATCGCGACCTTATCCAGTCTGGCTTCGGTGTAACGCATTGCCGCCGGGGAGTCGCCGTCGATGGAACCGAAGTTACCCTGCCCGTCCACGAGCGGGTAGCGGATATTGAAGTCCTGCGCGAGGCGGGACATCGCGTCATAGACGGAGGCGTCGCCGTGCGGATGATATTTACCCAGCACTTCACCGACGATACGCGCGGACTTCTTGAAGGGCAGTTCCGGGCGGATGCCCATATCATACATCGCGTAGAGGATGCGGCGCTGCACCGGTTTCAGGCCGTCTCTGGCATCGGGAAGCGCGCGCGAAATGATCACGCTCATGGCGTAGTCCAAATAGGACTGCTGCATCTCCCTGTCGATATCTACCTGAATAATTCCACGGTCATAATGTTCCATCGTCTGTCCTCCGCGATAAAGGTTTCCAAAGAATGCATTATAGCATATTTTTACTAACGCGACCTCGGACTCATCTCATTTTCGGATTTTCGTCCCGGCTTGCGTTTACTTTGTCCCTCCGGCTCGGCTCTGCTTCGTCCCCGGTTTCCACGCTGCAGGCTTTCCTCCCGGCATTCTTCGTCCCCACTTTTCTTCCTATATTCTCCTCCGTTTCCCGGTAACAAAAAGGAAGGCGTTGCGCCTTCCTTTTGCTGTTATCAGGAAAAAGTTGATTTGGGAAGAACTATTTGTTGACCTGGAATTTGGTGATGCCGGCTTCGAAATAGTTGCAGATCTGGTTCGCGGCGGCGATACCGGCGTTGGCGTTGGCCTCGGCGGTCTGGGCGCCGGACTTCTTCGGGGTGAAGAAATAGCGGCCGGGGAACTTCTCGGCGATGAGGTCCTTGTTCTTCGGGGCAACATCAGCGAGGTAGACGAAGTCGTCGCGCTTCTCGAACATCTCAACGATGCCGTCTTCATCCACGACCTCGGCACGGGCGGCGTTGATGAGCGTACCGTTCTTCGGCAGGTTGGAGAGGACTTCGTAGTTGATGGACTTGATCAGGTTCGGCAGAGCCGGGAAGTGCAGGGAGACGTAATCGCAGGTCTTGTAGAGCTCGGGGATATCCGTGATGCGGGTAACGCCGGCAGCTTCGAAGACGGAATCCGGAACCTGCGGAATATCGTAGGCGTAGACCTTCATGCCGAAGCCCTTGGCGATCGGGGCAACACAGCGGGCAACAGCGCCGAAGCCGTGCAGACCGATGGACTTGCCGCGGAGTTCCTTGCCGGTGGTGCCGTCATAGAAGTTGCGGGCTTTGTAGACCATCATGCCGAGAACCAGTTCGGCGACAGCGTTCGCGTTCTGGCCCGGGGTGTTTTCAACGACGATACCCTTGGCGGTAGCGGCGTCCAGATCGACATTGTCGTAACCGGCACCGGCGCGGACGACGATCTTGAGCTTCGGGGCGTGAGCCATGACATCCGCGGTGATCTTATCGGAGCGGATGATCAGCGCTTCGGCGTCGGCAACAGCTTCGAGCAGAGCGGCGGGATCGGAATATTTTTCGAGTTTGGCAACTTCATGACCCTTGGCGGTCAGAATGTTGGTGATGCTTTCAACAGCGGACTTAGAGAAGGGTTTCTCGGTCGCGATCAAAACTTTAGCCATTTTATTTCTCCTGTAAATGACCCGCGGGGAGATATCTCCCCGCGGAATATCTTCGATTGATTAGTGAGCCTTATCCCAGTCGTTGATAGCGGCGATGAGGGCGTCGACAGCTTCCATCGGGCAGGCGTTGTAGCAGGAGGCGCGGAAGCCGCCCACGGAACGATGGCCCTTGATACCGACGAGACCGCGTTCCTTCGCCATGGCGAGGAAGTCAGCTTCGAGGGATTCGTATTCCGGCTTCAGGCGGAAGCAGATGTTCATGCGGCTGCGGTCTTCCGGATCGGCAACGGTCGGGTAGAGGGTCTTGGAACCGTCGAGGCAGTCATAAACCTTGGTGGAACGTTCGATAGCGCGCTTCTCGAATTCCTTCACGCCGCCTTCGTTGATCATCCATTCCATGGTCTTGTAAGCGGTGTAGATCGGCAGTACCGGAGGAGTGTTCTTCATGGAGTTCTTCGCGGCATGCTGGCGATAGTCGCACATGGACGGGACGACGCGGGCGATGTTGTTGTTCATGAACTCATCCTGGATGATGACCATGGTCACACCGGCAGGGGCGAAGTTCTTCTGAGCACCGGCGAAGATCATGACGTACTTGGAGACGTCAACCGGGTGGGAGAAGATATCGGAGGACATATCGGCGATGTACGGAACCGGGCTGTCGATGTCCTTGCGGATTTCGGTACCTTCGATGGTGTTGTTGCAGCAGGTTTCGAAGTAGTCGGCATCGGTCGGGATGACGTAATCCTTCGGAATGTAGGTGTAACCCTTGTCCTTGGAGGAAGCGACGACGTCAACTTCACCGTAGAGGCGGGCTTCTTTGATACCGCCCATGGCCCAGGTACCGGTGTCAAGGTAGGCAGCCTTGGTCTTCAGGAAGTTGTAGGGGATGCAGTAGAACTGAGTGCTGGCACCGCCGCCCAGGAACAGGATGTGATAGTTCTCAGGGATGTCGAGGAGCTTGCGGGCAGAGGCAACCGCGCCGTCCATCACCGCGTCAAAATCCTTGGTGCGATGGGAGATGGAAAGGATGGACAGACCGTTGAAATCCTTGATGGCGTCGATGGTCGCGTTGATCGCGTACTCCGGCAGAACGGCCGGTCCGGCATTGAAATTGTGCAGCTTCATATTGGTAAACCTCCAAAAATTTTTCTTCTGTTCCGATAAGGCGGCAGCATGCCGCCGCCCTACTTCTTCTTTTTCTTACCTTCATTATAAATTGTCTGACAAATAAAGTGTAATGTCATTTGTCACGGATTTTCTAAACCTTCATTATATTGTCTGACAAATT
>CAVCBG010000121.1:0-5006 GCA_963600285.1 Anaerovoracaceae bacterium | reverse complement strand
TGCGACAGCCTTTGTTGAAGGGCAAGTTAGGCGATGCCGACTTCTTTGTTGAAGGCGACGATGAGCTTGTCGATCTCGGTGATCTGGGACTGGAAACCGGTCCAGTAATCCGGATCGTACCACTGGGCGTTGAGCTCGGCGGAGGTGCGGCCCTGCTGTTCGACCCAGGTGTAATACTTCAGGTTGTGGATGCGCTTGCGGTCTTCCATGGACAGCTCGAGCATGTGAGCAATGTTCTCGCCCATCATGTAGCGGCCGAAGGAATAGGCAGCTTCATCGCGGCCGAAGGCGCCGTACTCTTCGCGGTATTCCTGGATACGGGTACCGTAGAGTTCCATGGAGTCGGTGAAGACGGTCAGGACGACATCGTCGGAGGTCAGTTCGTTGTACTTCGCGAACTTGATGGCGGAGAGCAGGTTGGCGATACCGGACAGGCCGAGCAGGTTCAGCTGATCGATGGTTTCCTGCGGGACGCCCTTGTCAGCCAAGTACTTCTTGCCTTCGGGTTCGTTGAACAGACGGCAGATGTTGACAACGGATTCATCATCAATGGAGGTGACGAAGTCGGTGTTCTTGACATTGTGAACGAACGGGACGTGCTTGTCGCCGATACCTTCGATGCGGTGGGCACCGAAGCCGTTGTTCAGCAGGGTCGGGCACTGGAGAGCTTCGGAAGCAACGATCTTGCAATCCGGGTGCAGCTGCTTCAGGTAATCGCCGCAGGCGATCGTACCGCCGGAACCGGTGTTGGAGCAGACGCCCGCGAGGCGGCTCTTCGGGCCCTTGACCTTTTCAAAGACCTCTTCCATGGCGCGGCCGGTCACATTGTAGTGCCACATGTAGTTGCCGAATTCTTCGAACTGGTTGAAGATCATCAGTTCCTGGCCGGACTTGCGCAGTTCCCAGCACTTGTCGAAGATCTCTTTGACGTTGGATTCGGTACCCGGGGTGGCGATAACTTCGTCAGCGACACCCTGCAGCCAGTTGAAACGTTCCTTGGACATGCCTTCCGGGAGGATGGCGATGGACTTGCAGGCCAGCAGCGCGGAGTCGTAGGCACCGCCGCGGCAGTAGTTGCCGGTGGACGGCCAAACGGCCTTCTCGGTGGTCGGGTCAAACTGACCGGTCACGAGACGCGGAACCAAGCAGGCGAACGCGGCGCCGACTTTGTGGGCACCGGTCGGGAACCACTTACCAACCAGGGCGACGATGCGGGCATCAACGCCGGTGAGGCTGGAAGGGAGCTCGATGTAGTTGACACCGGCGAAGCCGCCGCCCTTGGCGACAGGTTCGTTGTGCCAGGTGATGCGGAACAGGTTGCGCGGATGGATATCCCAAAGGCCGATACCCTTCAGCTCTTCCTTGAACGCGGCCGGGACAGTTTCCGGATGGATCTGCTGTTCGAGGGTCGGGATGACGATGTTGCGTTCCTTAGCGCGCTGTACAGCATGCTTCAGACGTTCTTCATTGATTGTCAAGTCAATCTTTGCCATTATTAAATACCTCAACTTTTTTATGATTGTTTGGTTGAATCATATACCGACTGCGATATTTCACGCGTCACATATAAAGGACGATTGCGAACCTCATCGTAGATTCGTCCTAAATACTCTCCGATAATACCCAGGAAGATCAACTGCACGCCGCCCAGGAAACAGGTGGAAATCAGCGTCGTTGCCTGCCCGAATAACTCCTGCCCCAAGAGGCGGAGGATGATGATCACGGGGATCGCGATGATGCTCAGCCCCGCGATGATGAAGCCGAAGTACGTGGCCAGCTGGAGCGGCACGTACGAGAAACCGGTGATCGCGTTCAGCGCCAGCTTTACCATTTTCTTCAGCGGATACTTCGTCTGTCCGGCGATGCGGGCGTCACGGTGGTATTCAACCCCGATCTGCTTGAAGCCGACCCACGAAGACATCCCGCGAAGGAAGCGGTCGTGCTCACGCATCTTGTTCATGACATCAATGACCTTGCGGTCAAGCAGGCGGAAGTCCCCGGTATCCAACGGGATCTTGACATCCGCGATCTTGTAGATCAGACGGTAGAACATCGACGCGGTCTTCTTCTTGAACCAGCTTTCGCCGTCACGTTCTTTCCGAACCGCGTAAACGACTTCGTAGCCCTCTTTCCACTTCTCAATCAATTGCAGGATCACTTCCGGCGGATCCTGCAGGTCCGCGTCGATAATGACCGCGGCGTCGCCGAGCGCGTTATCCAAACCGGCCGTCACGGCGATCTGGTGGCCGAAGTTCCGCGCGAAATAGATGCAGCGCACGCGCGGATCCTTCTCGGAAAGCCGATGCATGATGTCCGCGGTCTTGTCCGAAGAACCGTCATCCACGAGGACGAGTTCCCAGGCTTCGCCGGTCCGATCCATTACTTCCGAGACTCTTGTGTATAAGGTGTCCAGGCACAGTTCTTCATTGAAGGCCGGGGCAATGATCGAATACACAGGATTCATGCGGTGGTTATCCTTTCAGAAACTTCTCCAGGGCAGCCATGGTCGGTTCAATCACAGGCGCCTGACCCGCGGCGATCATGGCGGAGTTGACATCCTTCAGGCCGCTGCCGGTGTTGACAACGAGGACGTCGTCATCCGCGCCGATCAAGCCGGTCGCGACGGCTTTCTTGAAGCCCGCGAACGCGGTGGCGCCGGCGGGTTCGGCGAAGACGCCGAATTTACCGATCTCGGCAATGCCCTTGTAAATCTCTTCATCCGGGACGGCGATGTAAGCGCCGCCGGTTTCTTTCGCCGCGCGGACAGCGCGGACGCCGTCGCGGGGCAGATCAACGGAGATGCTGTCGGCAATGGTGGTGGCGGTGACGGGGATGATCTCCTCGCTGTTCGCGGCCCAGGCATTGTAAATCGCGGCGGACTTTTCGGACTGGACGCCGAAGATGCGCGGCATCTGCTCGATCCAGCCGAGTTTGTAGAGGTCTTTGAAGCCCTTATGAATACCGGAGATGATGTTGCCGTCGCCGACGGAAACGAAGATGTTCAGCGGTTTGTTGGACTTGGACTTGGAAATGATCTGTTCCCAAATCTCGAACGCGGCGGTCTTCTTGCCTTCAGCGGTGAAGGCGTTGTAGCCGGTGTTGCGGCAGTACCAGCCGTATTTCTCGCAGGCTTCAACGGAGAGGTCGAAAGCGGAGTCGTAGTTGCCGTCGACCAGGATCACATGGGCGCCGAAGATCAGCAGCTGGGCGATCTTGGCTTTCGGAGCGGTCTTCGGGGCGAAGATCACGGCGTCCCAGTTGGAAGCCGCGGCCATACCGGCCAGAGCGGCGCCGGCGTTGCCGGTGGACGCGGTGGCGATCGTCTTCATGCCGATCTGCTTCGCGCGGGCGATAAGAATGGCGCTGGCGCGGTCCTTGAAGGAAGCGGTCGGGTTGCGGCCTTCATCCTTGATCCAGAAGTTGGCGACGCCCTTTTCCTTCGCGACGCTGTCGATTTTGAAAACCGGGGTCAGACCCGCGGAATGCAGCGCGGTGCCTTCGAATCCGGGATCTTCAACCGGCAGCAGCGGCAGATAGCGCCACAGAGATTTTTCGGTTGAGGAGAAAATGTCTTCGGGTTTGACGAATTTGCGGATGCCGTCGTAATCCAAGACGACGTTCAGATTGCCGGAACAGCAATCGCAGGTATATCCGGAATAATTCGCGTCAAATTCTTTCCCGCAGATCGAGCACTGATAGCCGATAAATTTTTCCATAAACTCCTCCTGTTATTTCAAGACCATGTTTTCCATAATCTATTATAACCCTATTTTAGTTTTAATTGTCAGACAACTTACCTGACATTAATCAGATTACTTAATCATATCCGTGAAGATTTCCGCCTGAATACCGTAATCCGCGCATTTGGCCGCGACGTATGAGCGGAGGTAATCCTTCTCGTCATTCGATGCCTGCATAGACTCAATCACCTTCGTGAACGAATCCGTGTCTTCGGAAACGGCCAGCGCCGCGAGGACCGGTGCCCAGTCGGAAGCGTAGCACGGCGTGAGCTGTGCATTGACAGCTTCCTTCGCGTATGAATACGCGGATTCGGCGTCGTCCTGCTGGAGGGCGAGGCCGATTTTCTGATAATACCAGCAGTAGCCGTGTTCCGGTTCCGCGCCGATGGCTTCGGGCGGGACGGCTTGCGAATCGGTGCGGATCAGGCTCGTGTCGGAACGGACGGCGGTGCGCTCAATGGACTCGGGCAGGCCGGGATAATCGCGGGTGTCCTCATCCACGATCAACATGCAGCCGTGCTCGCGGTAATAGATCGAGAGCGTCTTCTCCGTGTTCGAAGTGAACGTATGCGAGCGGTAGGTATGATCCACGTCGACCGTGGTATTCGGATCGGAATAGTAGGTCTCCTCGCGCAGGTCGAGGTCGAAGTACTTGTAGCGGTATTGGTAGCCCTTGTTCTCCGGGGCGTACTGCCAGTTGAGGACCGGGGAGAGGTCGTTGTCGGAGTAGCGGTCGAGGGGGATCTCATCCGAGATGACGATCGTCCCTTCTTCCAAAGCAGGGACGCGCCACGCCAGCTGCCAGAAGTAATCGTTCATCTTCTCCGCCTCATGAATGTAGACGCCGGCGTTATTCAATTGGAACACGACGCAGAGCGCCGTCAGCACAGCGGCCGCCGCGCAGTAGGCATAGGAGCGGAAGATAAAGGCGAACACCGCGGCGATGACCATTGCCGCGCCGGGAGAGAAGGACAGGGTGGAGCGGTCCCAGGGGAAGGAAGTCGACACGTCAATCGAGGTCGCCCAGAACGGAATGCCGGAGAGGAGCGTCAGAATGACGCCCGTCAGCAGCATTTCGGATTTCACTTTGTCGTCGGCGTTCCCTTCGGATTTCTCCGCCCGGTGCAGATGCAGGAACGCCCAGACGGAAACCGCCGCGAGGATCAGCAGCGCCGCGAGCGTGCCGACGTAGGCGGGGCGCTTCAGAACGGCTTGATAGGCGCTGACGAAGACGGTTGCCAAATCTTTGACGACCTTGACGAGCAG
>CAVCBG010000120.1:0-5044 GCA_963600285.1 Anaerovoracaceae bacterium | reverse complement strand
CCTTGAGGATCTGGGGCTTGAAGTCCTCGTTCTCATCCGTGAAGACGCGGACCTTCGAGGGCAGATAGCCGTTGACCTCCATGTAGCGCAGGGCGATGAAGCGGTTGAACCAGGTGTAGGCGGCTTCCTCGATCACCTGATCGTAGCCCTTCTCACGGATCTCCGCGATCAGCTGAACGCGCTGCCGCTTTTCCTCGGCGGAGATCAGCTTCGCGTCGCCGACCACATCCGCCTCGGGGTTGTCCGCGCCGTTCACGCCGATCCCGTATTCATACGCCCGCTGTTTGGCGCCCTCAATGAGCTGAACCCTCGCCCGGTTGGCGAAGTTTTTGATGGCTGTCTTGTTCATGAATTTCACCTCCGGCCGGCCCTGATTCGGGCCGGCCGCTGTTCCCGCGTTTAGATAATATGCAGCACGTCGTTCCCCGCGAGCTGCTCCATCAGGGACTGCTTGATCTCGGCGACGTATTCGTCGATCTCTTTTTCGTTCTTCAGCTTGGTGCTGTAGCCGAGGCGGCTCCGATGCACCTGGACGACCTTCTCATCCGGTCTTTCGGGAACAAACATCAGCTTATCGATGTATTTGGTGCGAATCTTCCCGATTTGGATCTTCATGGCATCGAGCTGCGTGAGCGTTTCGGCTTTGGCGGCTTCGGTTCTCTTTTCGCTGAGCTCCGCGTCGGAATCCGCGATGATCTTTTTCTGGTCATCCCGGGCCGTTTGATGAATTTCGGCCATCGCTGCCTGAATGTCGCTGTTGACTTCCTGCCTCTGCAGGTCGAGCAGCCGGCCGTAGCCCTGCTTCACCTTCTGCGACAGGTCCGTAAGCTCGGAGATCTTGCTGTACGGTTTCGGCATCTCGAGGATAGACTTGATGCCGGCGAGGGCGTCCGTCACTTCCGTCTCAGAGCGCAGGTAGCCGGTTTCACCGGAGAGCGACTTGAGCAGCGCGGAGGCCTTGTCAAAGATCGACTTCTGATGCTTGAAGAAATCCCTGACGTCGATCATGTCATTGCTCTGGTCCAGGAATTCGCCTTCCATCTCGATCATCCGGTCCAGAAGCGCCGTGTTGTCCTTCTGCTGAGAGAGCAGCCGGGCGCAGAGCTTCACGCCGTTCTCGACCACGGGCTTGCCGGGATAATTGCCGGAAGCGTAATCATAATCCAGCATATTTTGGAGCTCTGTTTTCTGCGCCTCAAAGCTCTTCAGAATATAGGCAATCAAGCCGTCTTCGTCGGTGGGAATATTCATGTCGTCGAAGTATTCCTTCAGGAATACGCGGGATTTCTTGACCTTTTCTTCGGAAAGCGCGACCCTGCGGTTGACGATGGTCTTGTCGATCTCGTTTCTCTTTCTCAGGTAATCCGGGAGCCGTTTGTCCGTCGGCTGGATTTGACTGCCGCTGTAATGGATGTCCGCCTTCTGCTCGGCGATCAAGGTGCAGACCGCCGCGGCGATATCGATCTCACGCCAGCCGTAAGGGATCCCGGAGAATTTGCGCTGAATGTCGGCCATTGAAGCGGGCACCATCCTCTGCTTCTGAAGATCAAGGTAGTTCTCAACTTCATCTACCGCGGCGGGATTGTCCACTTCGGCCTTGTCCTTGTTGGCGAGGATCTGCAGGAGCTCGTGATCGCTCTCAAAGTACCTGGTCACATAGTCCAGCTTGACATAAACGGATTCCACCAGCGCCTTGAGCGTTTCGTCGATCTTATCCTGCGCGGCAGCGGCTTTGATGGGAAGAATGTCGCCGGGGATGTAGACCTTCGCGTCAAGGATCGCGGCAGAGATGTGTTCCTTCGCGTTTTTCTCGTAAACCGTGGCCTGCTGCTGCTTCCCTCGGATGATTGTCTGCGTCTGTTCCGGCAGCTGAGACACGTTACGGCTCATGACATATTTGCGGATCTTGGCCGCGTTCTCCAAATCCTCGAAATAGTGATATTTGTCGGAAAGGAGTAGAATGGCTTCGTTCCCGTAATCCGACTTCGCGCGAAGCGCCTGATCCCCGGCGCGATAAAGATCCGATGCGTCTGTCAGGATCCGCAGGCAGACGGCGCCGGTCGGCTGTCCGATGCAGGTTTCATCAATGTAACGATCAAACGGGATGTCGTTTTTGCCGTATTTGAACTTCTTGGCGGGATACAGAGTCATGAAGATGATATCCGAGATCAACTTCGTGATGGCAGCGCTGTCGACCGGAGTATTGCGGATGTTTCTCTCGACATCCTGTTCCTCATCGGTCAAGAACGTATAGATCTCGCCGTTCCGGGCCGCGTAGTTCTGATTCACAAGGCGGTCCAAAGAATCCCGAACGTTTTGGCGCATGGCGATTTTATCCGCGTTGATGTCATCCACCATGAGCGTGGTGATGTTCTCGACGTTGGCCGGGATATCGTCCACGTAGCGGATCATGTAAAGCAGCTTCAAGACTTCGACATCATAAGCCTCAATGCCGTCGTGATTCTCCGCCGCCTGCTGACAGCGGTCAATCACACGGCGGATGGCGCTTTCAAGGAAGGAATTCACCGTGTTGTAGAAAAGGCCGAAGGGAACCAAGGTGTTTTCATCCTTGTTCTCAACCGCCTGCGCGGCTTCCTTGAACCCGGAGAGCATGGATCGCTCGCCTTCGGAGAGATGCTTGCCGGAGTTGCCGTGCGTGCGGATCTCGACAAAAACATTCTGCAGAAGACGGAACTGATAAGGCACAAAAGGATAGGTGTCGACGAACTCACCTTCGCCGGCGTAACCCTTCATGTCGGCTTTCCCGCCGTTGAAGGTAAAGAGGTTCTTCAGCACGGCGCTGTTTTTGCTGTAGCTGTATTTCAGCAGGTCTTCCGCGTCCTCCGTCTTGGCAAGGATACGCTTTTTGATGACTTCGTCAACCGAGGAGGATGACAGGCTGAGCCGAGTGTCGAAACGACCCTGAATCTTCGAGAAGTCATTGCCGGCGATTTTCGTGATGGAGTCGATGGCTTCCTGACTGGTCACCATGACCCAAACTCTGCCGCCGCACTTGGAGCCGATTTCTTCCACGAGGGTCTGGAGGTTCAGCATCAGGCTGCTGTCGGAGCCGATATACTGACCGACTTCGTCAACCATGAAGAGCAGGCGGAAGTTTTTGCCTTTCGCGTCGATGTACTTTTTGATTTCCTTGACCAGCTGCTCGATGGAAATGTCGGCGGTTTCCGTGCCGTTGAACCAGTTCCGCGCCGCTGTTTCGCTCATGTCGAGAACGTCCGTAAGCACTTCGACGACATCGTCTTCGAAGAATGTGAAACTGTCGCGGGAGTCTTCCCAACTTTCGCCGTGAACCTCCTCAAACTTGGCTTTGAAAGCCTCCGTTTTGCCGGAATCCTCGATGAACTGTTCCAGCTTGGCAATCTTCAGGTCGTCCCCGTAGAAGCCGCGGTGTTCATAGAACGCTTTGGCAAACACGCGGATGAGCGCTGTGCTGTCTTTTTCGCCGGAGCTCTTGAGGTCAATATTGAAGAGGATCGTTTCCGTCGGCACAGAGGCGCAGCGTTCCAGCTGGGCAAACATCATCTGATCCTCAAATTTATCGGCGAAGTAATCCACCGCTTTCTTTCCGGCGACGGTTTTATTGGCGAGCGCGTAAGACAGCATCTTGAGGAAGTGAGATTTACCGCTGCCGAAAAAGCCGGAGATCCAAACGCCGATCTTGTCGGTGGGGTTGTCAAGAGACTTTTCGTAGTTGTCAAGGAAGGTGGAAAAATGCTTGCGAAGCTCACGGGTGATGATATACTCACGCAGCTCCTGTTCGATGACTGCTTCGTCATCCTGAGCGACTTTGATGACGCCGTTAATGTTTCGATTAATATCGGACTTGAACATGGATTGTAACTGCATTCTTTTTTCCTCCTTGAATTACAGTAAGTTAAAGGCTCGATAGTAGTGGCCGTCGAGAAACTCCCCGAATAAGTTCAGATCCTGCCCGTTGAAAGTTCCGGGGTAAAGCATCAGGATCGGGATATCCGAGAATATGTGCTGAATATTGTCGAGGATGTTATGCGAGCGCATGAACGGGTACACTTTGCCCACGCCGGTGATCAAAAGCACATCACCCTTTTGGTGCGGCTCGTATTCCATCCTTTTGATGTATTCCTTGGGGTCGGCTGCCTTTTGCAGCTGCGCGGCGAGGTATTCTTTGCCTTTGCGCTCTTCCATACTCGGGATTTTGTCCAGGATCCGCTTTTCCTCGCAGATCCGCAGGAGGATCTTATACAGGTCGCACTCGATAAGCCGGTAAGGCACGTCCGTCTTGTCCTTGAGCATCTCAAAGTAAGCTCTGACCGTCAGTTCGTCTTTCGGGTCGTAGCAGAAAATGTGGATACCGACTTCGTTCGCGAGCCCTTTGTTCGTGAGGAACGCCTCATCGGAGAGCCTCGCCGACACCTTGCTCAGGCTGTTCATGATGTCATCCATACCGCGGCCTCCTTACCCGAAGCAGTTGAACGCCGGCAGCGCGGCGTAGTCGTGCTTGGCTTTGATTTCATCCTCGAGCTCGGGGACAATGGCGATCGTGTTCAGCTGCTCGGACCGGGTCGAGTCGAGGTATCCGCATTCCACGAGGGTTTTCCTGAGCACCTGCTTGATCTTCTCGATGGTCAAGTCGCTCCACGACGCGACCGCTTCGCTCCGATTCTGGAGTTGGAAGAAGAACACGTTGAGGTCTTTCTTCGAGAAGTCAAACTCCTGCGTCCGGTATTTCTCGCCGATGACCTCCGTCATGAATTCCCAAACGATGCGGTTGTACTTCATCATGGCGTAGAGGTTGATCTGCTTGCCGACTTCGGATGAGGAATTGGCGAGATGATATACCAGCGTGTCGGAATCCAGCGCGTCAATTCTTTTGAAGCAAGTGCTAAGGATGCTGGACACCATTCTCTCCGTCGGGAATTGGAATAGGTTGTCCTTTTTCACCTTCTCCGCGATTTCGGCACGGCTGTATCCCTGTTGGATCAATGAGGCGACGATGCGGATTTCATAGAATAAAAACTGCTCTCTGGTCAGACCGCCGTTATAT
>CAVCBG010000119.1:0-5066 GCA_963600285.1 Anaerovoracaceae bacterium | reverse complement strand
TCTTCGTCGTAGACGATGCAGTCATCCGTGTAATTCGTGTCGTCGTCGTAATACGTATCCGAGTCGTCGTAGTACACCGGGGAGTCATCCGAGTAGGAGATCGGTTCGTCGACGTAGACCGGGTCCGGGTTGACCGTGTAGGTATCGTACCCGAAGGATGAATACGTATCGTCGACCACGTTGCGGGCGAGCAGCTCGATGGTATGAGTGCCGGCGCTGTCGAGCTTGGAGGAGCAGACGACCGCGGAGCCGGAGGCGTTCGAGGAGGTCGCGGCGTTGCTGCCGTCAACGCTGATGTAGATCGTGGAGGCGTTCGAGGTGCCCCAGTAGACGTTCAGGCAGCTGCCGGCGAGACCGGTGTAATAATCCGGGTAGAAGTAGTCGATCGACGGGCGGACGTCTTTCTGTCCGTCACTCGAATTGGAATACACCGTGTAATCGAAGTTCGAGACCGAGTCGCTGACCACGTTGCGCGCGGTCACCGTGAAGGTATGCGTGCCGGGGTTGTTGAGCGCGGAGGTGCAGATCACAGCCTGGCCGTAAGCATTGTAGGACGTGTTCACGGTTTGGCCGTCAACGGAAACGATGACCGTGCTCGTGTTCTTGGTGCCCCAGTAGACAGTCGGGCAGCCGCCGGTCACACCGGAGTAGGAATCCGGGTAGAAGTAGTCAACGGACGGGTAGACCGCCTTCTGGCCGTCATTGTTCGGGCGCGGAGTCGCGGTCGGGGAGACGGTGTTGCTCTGGACGCGGATCTTGCACCAGATCGTGGCGCCGAAGTTCACGTTGTTGGAGCCGCGCATCTGCCAATAGCCGCGGTAGGTGCCGTTGCCGTTCGGGGCGACCATATCGACGGAGATATCAACCGTCTGACCCGGGGCGACGTTGGTCGGGATGTTGATGTTGCGGCCGCTCATCTGGTCGCCGGAGACATACACGAAGGAGTACGCCGGGGTCCAAGTGCAGGTACCGTTGTTATAGATACGCCAGGTCTTCGTGAATCTCTCACCCGGTTTGACCTGATGGCCGTCGGTGATGGTGACATCCTTGACGAAGGACATCGAGTTGACACAGGTGGAAGGCGCGGCGGTCGGGATGATCACGGAAGAGCTCGCGGAAGCGGTCGGCGTGGCGATCTGGCTCGGGCGCGCGATGGAAGTGTCAACGGAGGAGTAATCCGTCTGGAAGAAGCGGTTCGCGATCGTCTGGGCGGTGCCGTCCTTGATCATGTCGGTCAGGTGGCCGTTGATGACGGAGGTCAGCGTGGAGTTCTTGCGGCAGCCGAAGGCGTAGTTCTCTTTGGTCACATTGCTGTAAAAGGCAGTGTATTTGCCGGACTTGGCGTAGAGATCTTCATAGATATCCTGATCCATCAGCACGGCGTCAACGTCGCCGCGGTCCAGCGCGGACATGGCGTCGGAAACCTTGGAATAGGTGTAGACGTTGCGGGTGCCGACGATGCCGGCGTTCACCAGATTCGTGCGGATCCACTGCTCGAAGCTCGTACCCTTCTCAACGCCGAGTTTGGCGTCGCGGAGACCTTCGTAGCCGGAACCCGAGGCGGTCTTGCCCGACTTGGCGACGAACAGCGCGTCGCCGTTGTAGTAAACGCGGGTGAAGTCAATGCGTGCCGCGCGTTCATCGTTCTTCGTCAGCGCGCCGCCGATGACATCCACCTGGCCGATCTCGAGGGAGTCAATCAAGCCGTCGAAGGCGATATCCGTCGTCTTCAGGCTGACGCCCATACGGCGGGCGACTTCCTGCATCAGGGCGACATCGATGCCGGTCATTGTGCCGGATTCATCGTAATAAGCGAACGGAATATAATAAGGGGACGTACCGAAATTCAGCACACCCGCGGCCTGGACGTCCGCGAGGTCATCGGCGTAAACAGCCGTGAACGCGAACGCGCAGATCATCATAACAACAAACAGTAAAAATTTCTTCATAACACATTCCTCACTATTCAGTACTTGTGTTTCGCTCTAAACCTAATACGGTTTTCCGTGTCAAAGGTTTCAACCCAATAGTGCTTTTATTATAAGACAAATACCGCGCTTATCCGCTGAATTACAGCTATAATAAGAGATAATTCATACATTTTGGGAAGGATACAGCCATGAAGAGACTCTGTTCGGTTCTGCTGCTTTGCGCCGTTCTTCTCACCGTCTGCGCCGCCTCCGCGGAGACTGTGAACGTCGGCACGTCCGCCGAATATCGGCCGTTTGTTTACTATGATTCCAATTACAACCTCACCGGTCTGGATATCGACATTTTAAATGAAGTCGGGAACCGCACCGGGCTGACGATGCGCTATTACGACATGGCGTTCGACGGCCTGAAGGACTCCCTCGAAGTCGGACAGGTGGACCTCATCGCGGGCGGCATCTCCATCACGGAAGAGCGCGCCGAATGGGCAGCCCTCTCCACGGTTTACTACTCCGGCAACGCCGTCCTCGCCGCGTCCGTCAATTCGAGCCTCCCGGATTCACTCGCCGGCGCGGAGCTGAAGGACATGCGCATCGGCGTCCAGCGCGGTTCCAGCTTCGACCAGTGGGTCAAGACGAACCTCGTCGGCGAAGGCCTGATCAGCACGCAGTGCGTCTACACCTACGCCACCATCGACGCGGCCATGAAAGCCCTGAAAAACGGCTCCCTCGATATCGTCATGCTGGATAAAGACACCTACGACGAGGATTACAAAGCCGGCGGCAGCTTCAAGATCGTCAATGACAGCGCCGCGGTTGAAAATTACGTATTCGGCGCCGCGATTGACAACCAGGCCTTGATCGACAAAGTCGACGCCGCCCTGAACGCTATGCGCGGCGACGGCACGCTGCAGCAGCTCATCGACAAGTATTCCGCCGGCGGCGAGGAAGCGGAGATCCTCATCTCCCGTTCCTCCGAACTTCAGGCGCAGGCCGCGCAGAGCGCCCCCGCCCCGACCGCGACGCCCATCCCGCCGGTCGACCAGCCCGCGAACTGCAAGAACGTCATGGTCTTCATGGCGGACGTCTCCATCCCGGACGGAACGAAGGTAAACCCGGGTCAGAAATTCACGAAGATCTGGCGCCTGTATAACAACGGCTCGTGCAAATGGTACGAGGGCTACACCATCGAGTTCGTCAGCGGCGATTACATGGGCGGACGCGCGGCTGTCATCCCGCAGCGCACCATCCCGGGAACCGTCGTCGAAGTCTCCATTGAGATGGAAGCTCCGCAGGCCACGGGACAGTACGTCGGCTACTTCCAGATGCGCGCCCCGGACGGAACGTTCTTCGGCCCCACGCTGGATGTGAACATCATCGTCACGGAAGATCAGGTCGCGGCCCCGGTCGTCGGCGCTCCTCCGGTCATCACCCGCTTCCAGCCGAATTATTACAAGGGCGACAACGGCTTCTGCCCGACCGTTTACTGGTCGGTGACGGACTCCACCGACATCAGCCTGTCCATCAACAACAAAGTCTTCTACCGCACCTATAACCCCTCCGGCTCCATTGTCATGTGCCCGGGCGGCGGGAAGGGCGACTACACCTACGGCATCGTTGCCCGCGGTACGAAGACCGTCAGCTACGTCTTTACATACACGAATACAGGCGGTCCCAAGAAGCAGCCGAACATCGTTCCGACGCCGCTTCCCGCCCGCTGATCAAGGAGAATCAATGAAACAGGAATATATGGAATACGCCGTCAAGAAGACGGTCGAGCTTCTCGCCATTGACAGCCCCAGCGGCTACACCGAAGAGGCCGAACAGTATGTCATCCGCGAATTCGAGCTGTTGGGATTCAAAACCACCCACACCGTCAAAGGCGGCGTGATCATTGATTTCGGCGGACCGGATACCGCGGAAGGCGGCGTCCTCTTTGAAGCCCACACGGACACCCTCGGCGGCATGGTCGCGGAGATCAAGCCGAACGGCCGTCTCCGCATTGAGAACATCGGCGGGCTGAACGCGAACAACACCGAGACGGAGAACTGCCGCGTCGCGACGAAATTCTCCGGCGTCTACGAAGGCACTCTCCAGCTGATCAATGCCTCCATTCATGTCAACGGCGATTATAAGGAAATCAAACGCACCTTCGATACGACCGAAGTCGTTCTCGATGAAGACGTCAAGTCCGCCGAAGACGTTCGCAAACTCGGCATCTCCGTCGGCGATTTCGTCTGCTTTGAGCCGCGCACACGGATCACGAGCAGCGGTTACATCAAGAGCCGCTTCCTGGATGACAAGCTGAGCGTCGGCATCCTGCTCGGGCTCGCGAAGTACATCCACGACGAGAAACCGTCCCTCAAGCGCCATACTTGGGGCTACGTCACCGTCTATGAGGAAGTCGGGCACGGCGGCGCCTCCGCCATTCCCGCCGGCGTCACGGATGCCATCTCCATCGACATGGGCTGCGTCGGCGAAGGCCTGCAGTGCACCGAACGTCAGGTATCCATCTGCGCCAAGGACTCCGGCGGCCCTTATTCCTATCAGACAACCAAGGCCCTCATTGCCGCTGCCGAAGCCGCGGGCGCCGATTACGCGGTCGATGTCTACCCGCATTACGGCTCCGACGTTGAAGTCACGCTGAAAGCCGGCAATGACGTCCGCCACGGTCTGATCGGCGCGGGCGTGTACGCCTCCCACGGCTACGAACGCAGCCACAAGGACGGCGTGATGAATACGCTGAAGCTGCTGGAGAAGTACATCTGAGCGTAAATCCGGGCGGCCGCGCGATTCGGAGACAGGAATTAAAAATCAAATGTCATATTTTTAATTGATTTCTGTCATATTTCAGAAAAGGGATTAAAATACACCATCGACGATCAAGAAAGAAAGATTGTCAATGCTTTGAACCAAAGAGGAGATTAATAAAAATGAAAAAGTTTTTGGTTGTTCTGATGGTTGTTGTTATGGTCTTCGTTATGGCTGCCTGCTCTTCCAACAAGGCTGAAACCGCTGCTGAACCGACCGCTGAAGTTGCTGCCGAAACCGCTGCCGAAGCTCCTGCCGCTGAAGAAGCTGCTGCCGACGCCGCTGTTGAAGCCGACGCTGCTGTCGAAGAAACTGCTAAATAAATAA
>CAVCBG010000118.1:0-5095 GCA_963600285.1 Anaerovoracaceae bacterium | reverse complement strand
CCGCCGGCTTCGTTGGGCTTGCGCTGGCGGTAAACGATTCGTCCGCGGGTCAGGTCATACGGTGACATTTCAATGCGGACGCGATCCCCCAGCAGGATCCGGATGTAGAACTTTCGCATTCTTCCGGAAAGATAAGCCAGAACTTCGTGGCCGTTGTCTAAACGGACGCGAAACTGTGTCCCGGGAAGCGCTTCTACGATCGTTCCCACAACACTGATCTTGCTGTCTTCTTCTTTAGCCATCTTTTTTTCTCCTAATGGAGGACGCCTGTTCAGTCTTGAGACTACTCAGGACGACCCGTTGAATGTCGGCGTAACCGACGCAGTGTCTTCTTGCGCTCTTCGCGATTGATCTCGCTCTGGGAGATGAACCAACGCTTATTGCGGACGGTGCTGAGGACGCCGCTCTTGACGATCTTCTTGCGGAAACGCTTCAGCAGCTGATCCTGGGATTCATTCGCTCTTAAAACTACGCTTGTCATGTATTTCACCTCCTCCCACGCGTAAACTTCATTCGGTTAGAATACCAAACTATTCCATTTTACTCAAAGCGGGCAAAAATGTCAACGCCCCTTACGCGAAAACGTGAGGGGCAAAATTCCTAAAAATTACCGATTCTCGCCCAGGCGGCCTCAAGATGATCGCCGAGGGACGGGGTCAAGGCCTTCGCGACCTTCTTCACCGTCCACTCCATGGCATCCGCCCCGCCGATCTCGAAGATCCGCTGCCCGATCTCGCGGGTGCGGATGTGGCGGCAGTCGCGGTCGAACTGCCCGCCGGGACGTTCGGAAAGGAAGTCGTCGCGCCGTCCGATCTCAACGAGCTCGCCGACGTATCCCTTCATCTCGGCCGCGGCGGAGTTCGGGAAGGGCTTCCGCAGAAAGGAAAACATCGTGCTCCTCAATCCCAGACGGCGTTGAAGTAACCCTTCTGCACGTTCTGCCCGGCGATGCTCAGCGTGAACTCGCTCTCCGACCCGGGGACGGTGATCTCCGTCCGCGCGCTCTCAAGGGCGACGGTCTCGGATTCCTCTCCGCAGCTGACGGTCAGCTCAAGTGAGGCCGAGTCCGCGGCGGACTGCACGGTGATCGTCCGGTCGTCCGCGTCCGTCAGCGTCCCTTCGGTGGAGATGTTCCCCGTGAACACGCTGAAGGCGACCGACCAGAAATTCCCGCTGCGGATCTCGCTGTAGCCGATGGATTGATACTGCCGGCCTTCAAGCATCCCGACGTTGATGCCGAGCGCGAAGCGGGAGACGACCAGGATCAATATGAAGAGGATGATCAGGACGGTGATGAACTTCAGCTCCTGATTCTTCAGTGTCTTCTTTTTCAGTTCTTCATTGGTTTCTGTTTGATTCATTTATACCTTTTGTGTCTGCGTCTGCGGAGTCTTCCGCCGGCGCGTGTCATAATCGCTCAGGAAGCGGTCCATCACCCGGATCAGGACTTTGATGTCGTCAACGGAGGCATCGTTGCCGTGGTAGAGGATGAGGGAGTTCTTCGTCATGTCATGCGTGCCGGGCATGACGGATACGCCGTAACGCGCGGCGTAGCTTTCAAGCCCCGCGGCGGTGAACTCATTCGGCAGCACGATGGCGGTGCTGTTCAACGCGCGGGAACCGGGCGCGGTCAGGTAGGTGAAGCCCTTCGCGTCGATCCATTCGTAAAGCAGGGCGCGGGTCTCCGTCATGCGCTTCACGCGGTCGGGCATGCCTTCCTCCATGACGGATTCCATCTGCTCCTCCAGCGCGTTCAGCAGCGGATAATTCGGCGCGTCCAGGGCGGAGGGGCTTTGGCTCACGGAGTAGCGGACGTAGTTGAAGTAGCGTCCGTTCATGATGTTGTGCGCCAAGACGCGGGCGTGGGCGCGTTCATCGAGAACAGCCATGCCGAGGCCCGGCGGCAGTCCCATTGCCATTTCCGAACCGCAGAGCAGGACGTCCGCCCGCTCCTCATATCCCGAATGGTTGGCGCAGAAGATCTCGCCGGAGATGTCCGCGACAATCATGGCGTCGGGATCGATCCGTTTGGAAATCTCGCACATCTCCTCCAGCGGGATCCGCGTCCCGGTGTAAACGTCCGTCGCGGTCAGCAGCAGCACGTCGTATTCCTCACGCCGCAGGAAAAGCTCGAAGGCGTTCAGGTCAACGTCCGCGCCGTACGCCGTGTCGAAGATCGTGGCGTGCGCGCGGCAGTCGTCGGCGATGTCATACCATTCCTGGGACATGGGACCGTTGACGACGATCGCGATCTTCTTATCCGCGAACCACTCCACCGCCATCTGCAAAAGCCCCTCGCGGGCGCAGTTGAAGAACGCCGGCTGCTGGAAGGCGGGGAAGAAGGCTTCCTTCATGCGCTGCGCGACGGCTTCCTTCCGCGTCAGCGTCCCCACACCGGGCGGGACGACCTGCGCGGCGAGCACATTCGGCGCGGCGGAGGCGGGATTGGGAATAAACCAGCGGGTCATTGAGGGGTTCCTCGATCAGACGCGGAATGACTGTTCCGCGCGGGATCAGAGAATGAAAGAAAGGACAACAAGGACAGCGATGAAGCAGACCGCCATCACACCGATTTTCTTAAGGTTCTTGATGACGTAGGTGTAATCCGGGTCGAAAGCCTGCGAACGCGTGCCGCGGCGTTCGGCGACCGGAAGCGGTTCGTTTTTATGGGACTGATTTTTAGCCATTGATTTCCTTCCCGCACCGTCACTGCCGCAGGACCGCGGTGACGACGATGCGCTGTGTATCCACAAGATACGGGTAACAGGAGATCAGGGTCAAGGTGCTTTCCTCGGTCTGGCGCATGACGTCGACCTGCGTCGGCTCGACGATCTCCGTTCCCGAAACAGTATAAGTATAAGCGTTTTTTTCCGTTAAGAGCAGAATTTCATCACCCGGCTGCAGCTGATCCAGCTCGCGGAAAACCTGGCCGAAGATGTCGTTATGCCCGGAGAGAATGATGTTCCCCGGCTTGCCCGGCAGCCCGGAGGAGGCGTTCATGCCGACGCCGGACTTCAGGGATTCCCAATCGTCGCCCTGCATGACGGGCGCGTCCACGCCGATGGCGGGGATGCCGATGCGGATGACGGCGCCGTCTTCACTGACGACGGGCGGGGTCTCGGTGGAGCGGACGTTCACGAGGGAGCGGAGGTGTTCGGGGATCTCTTCTTCATTGAATGACGAGCTGCCCGACGCGTCCGGGGCGGTATGTCCGCCCGGCAGCACGACGGCGCGGATCATGGGCGTCGGGGTGACGGTCGGCATGGCGAACGCCGACGAGGCTTCTTCGTTCAGGGTGTAGAGAATGGAGCCGCCGCGCGCCAGCAGGAAGATAATGCCGACGACCGCCGCGATCTCCACCAGCAGGAGGACGGCATCCAGCACGCGGAAGGGAAGGCCGACGCCGCGGCGGGCGGTCTTCTTCGTCTCGGAGTTCCAGACGAGGTCGGAGTTCACGGGCGCGTGTTCGGGGTCGACGACCCGTCCCGAGGCACGGTAGGAGGCGATCCGCGCTTCACGTCCGCGGATCTTCCTCCGCATCAGCATTTCGCGGAGCTCTTCGTCGGTCAGGCGGTCATTTTTGCTCATCGGCGGTCTCTTTTTTCTCTCCGAAAACGAAGAAACGGGTGATGAAGAAATTCATGATCTGCATGACGAGTTCAATGCCCATCTTGATCACGATCGGCGGGAACGGCAGCAGCGGACGCAGCCACGTCAGCAGATAGTAATCCACGACCATCATCACGGCCACCAGCAGCACGTAACGGGGGAACGAATCCCGCCGCTTCGAGTTTTGGAAGACCGCGAGCTTGAGCATGAAGAAGTTGACGATCAGCGAGACAATACGCGCCGCCAGGAGGGCGGGGAAATCCGCCACGCCCGCTTTATTCAGCAGGTAATAGGTGAGGTTATCCGCGGCGGCCGAAAGAAGCCCCGCGGCGGAGTATTTAATGTAGGTGAGGATGCCCTTCATCGGATGGATCCGCTCTTTAGAGGTCTTTCTTGCGGATCTGCGCCAGCTGTTCGGCAAGCAGGCCCATCATCACGAGCAGCAGTCCCGTGATCACGAACATCAGCGCGGCGGTGCTCAGTCCGCTGCCGCGTACGAGGAAGGGAATGGCCCAGAGGATGCCGAGGAGCATCAAAATCCCGCCGAGGGGCAGGAAGATGCGCATCGGGTTGAAGACCATGACGATGTTGAAGATTTGGAGAATGGTGTCCACCGCGGTCATGGTGGAGATGGTGCTCTTCCCCGCGCGGCGTTCGGAAATCACGATCGGGCATTCAACGACGAGGTGCTTCTGCTGGACAAAGATCAGCGTCATCACATCCGAGAACGCCATCCCGCCGGGGCAGAGCGTGAGATACCGCTGCGCCAGCGCCGTGTCGTAGAGCTTCATGCCGCTGTTGAGGTCGCTGACGGGGAGCTTCACGAGAAGCCCCGCCACGAAACGGATGAGCTTCTTGCCGGCCGCGCGGTACCAGCCGGAACCGCCGCCCGCGTCCCCGGAACGCGCGCCGATGACCAGATCCGCGTCGCATTCATCGCGCTTGGCGAGGAGATTCGAGGCGTCCTCCGGGCGGTGCTGCCCGTCCGCGTCCATGGTGACGGCGTAAGGCGTTTCGACGAGCTTCAATCCGCTGATCAACGCGCCGCCGTAGCCGCGGTTGACTTTATGGTGGCAGACCTTCATGAATGAATGGGCGGCCGCCGCTTCGTCGAGCATCTTGCCGGTCGCGTCCGTGGAGCAGTCATCGACCATGACGAGGTTCATGTCGTGCGCCTCGCAGTAATCGAGGAGCTCCGGCAGGAATTCCCTGAGGGAGATTTCTTCGTTGTAGGCGGGGATGACGATGGTGAGTCTGCGTTCCGACATGGGGGTGCTCCGAGTTTTCAATATGGTTTCAGGATAATTATAAACGAAACGGCGGGGGGATTGAGGTGAATATGAAAACAAAAAATCCCGATTCAAATCGGGATCAATTGTGCCGAGACACGGAATCGGACCGTGGACACTACAATTTTCAGTCGTATGCTCTACCAACTGAGCTATCTCGGCGAACCGTTGTTTATCAACAACAGCAATATTTTAGC
>CAVCBG010000117.1:0-5100 GCA_963600285.1 Anaerovoracaceae bacterium | reverse complement strand
TCCACACAATCAAAAAGCGCCCGACAATTGAAATTAGGCTTCAATTATCGGGCGCCTCTATTGACTATTGACTACTGACTATTGACTTTCTTTACTCTTTGATTTCCCCGCACAGTTCGCGGAGGATCTCGCAGGCGGATTTGAGCTCATCCATCGGGATATTCAGCGCGGGGAGGAGGCGGATGCGGTCTTTCGCGGTCAGGGCGAGGACGCCTTTCTCGATCGCGGCGGAGACGATCTTCCCGGCGGGGCCGACCGGTTTGATGCCGATCATCAGGCCCATGCCGCTGACGGTTTCAACGCCGTCGGCGCCTTCAAAGTAATCGAAGACGAATTTGCTGCGTTCGCGTACGCCTTCGAGAAGCTTGTCGTCGATGCGGGACAGAATGGAGATCGCGCCCGCGCAGCAGACCGGGTTGCCGCCGAAGGTGGAGCCGTGGTCGCCGGCGTTCAATACGTGCTGGACTTTCTCACCCATCAGGCAGGCGCCCAGCGGCAGACCGCCGCCGATGCCCTTCGCCGTGGTGACGACGTCCGGCTGAATGCCGTAATTCATGTAAGCGTAGAGCGCGCCGCTGCGGCCGTTGCCGGCTTGGACTTCATCGATGATGAGCGGGATGTCGTTCTCTTTCGCGAACGCGGCAACCTGCTGCACGAAGTCTTTCGGCAGGGCGACGACGCCGCCTTCACCCTGGATGCATTCCATCATGATGCCCGCGGCGTTGGTGTCGAGGGCGAGCTTCTTCAGCGCCTCGAAATCACCGGCGGGAGTGTGAACGAAGCCCGGGGTCAGCGGCTGGAACAGTTCGTGATAATGTTCCTGACCGGTGGCGGCGAGGGTCGTCAGGGTGCGGCCGTGGAAGCTGTTGACCAGGGTCACGATGGTATAGCAGGACGGGCCCTTCTTCTCGGCGGAATACTTGCGGGCGACTTTGATCGCGCATTCGTTGGCTTCCGCGCCGGAGTTGCCGAAGAAGACTTTCTTCATCCCGGTGCGTTCGCAGAGCATCTCCGCGAGGATCGCGCAGGGCTCGGTGTAGTAAAGGTTGGAGGTGTGGGCGAATTTGTCCAGCTGAGCCTCGACGGCCTTCTTCCATTCCTCATCGCACATGCCGAAAACGTTCACGGCGATGCCGGTTCCGAGGTCAATGTATTTCTTGCCGTTGACGTCCGTCAGGATCGAACCCTTGCCGGAGACGATCTGAACGGGGAAGCGGGCGTAGGTATTCGCGACGTAAGTGCTGTCAATATTCTTGATGTCAGACATGGTATTACTCCCGGGTCACCATGGTGCCGGCGCCTTCGTCGGTGAGCAGCTCCATGAGGATGGAATGCTCGACGCGGCCGTCCATAATGACTACATTTTTGACGCCGGCGTTGATCGCCTCGATGCAGCAGTCCACTTTCGGGATCATGCCGCCCGCGATGACGCCTTCATTGTAAAGTTCTTTGGCTTCGGCAAGGCTGATCTGCGGGATGAGCGTTGTCGGGTCGTCTTTGTCGCGCAGCACACCGGCGACATCGGTCATCATGAAGAGACGCTCGGCCTGCAGGGCACCCGCAATGTACGCGGCGGCGGTGTCGCCGTTGATATTGAAGATGTTGCCGTCGTCATCGCATCCCAGCGTGGAGACGACAGGGATGTAGCCGCTGTTCAGCAGGTCGAGGATCGGCTGCGCGTTGACGCAGGTGATCTCGCCGACGTAGCCGAGGCGTTCGTCCTTGAAATCGGCCTGGATCATGTGTCCGTCAATGCCGGAAATGCCGATGGCGTTGCCGCCCCAGCGGTCCAGCAGGCTGACAAGGGACTTGTTGACCTTGCCGGCGAGGACCATTTCCGCCAGGTCGACGGTCTCACGGTCCGTGACGCGCAGGCCGTCGATGAACTCGGACTGTTTGCCGAGGCGCTTCATCAGGCCGCTGAGCTCGGGGCCGCCGCCGTGCACGAGGACGACTTTGATGCCGACCAGGGACAGGAGGCTGATATCCTGCATGACCTGATTCTTCAGGTCTTCATTGATCATGGCGTTGCCGCCGTACTTGATGACGATGATCTTGCCGTTGTAGCGGCGGATGTACGGCATGGCTTGAACGAGCACTTCGGCCCGTTCGGCGTTAGAAACTTGGATTTCCATAAGATATACTCAGACCCCTCGGATCAAGAGCGGTAGTCGCCGTTGATCTTCACATAATCGTAGGTCAGGTCGCAGCCCCAGGCAGTCGCGGAAGCGGGACCCTGGTTCAGGTTGACGAGGATGTCAATTTCCTTCTCGAGGAGGATCTCTTTGGCCTTCTCTTCGGAGAATTCAACGCCGGAGCCGTTGCGGCAGACAGCGATGGTGCCCTTCGCGGACCGGAAGTCGACGTCGATCTTCATGACGTCCAGCGGGACGCCGGCGTAGCCGATGGCGCAGAGGACGCGTCCCCAGTTGGCGTCGGAGCCGAACATGGCGGCCTTGACCAGGCTGGAGCAGATGACGGACTTCGCGACCGTCTTCGCGGCGGCAAGATCCGGAGCGCCCTTCACGGAGCATTCCAAGAGCTTGCTGGCGCCTTCACCGTCGCCCGCGAGCACACGGCAGAGGTAGACGCAGACCGTGTTCAGCGCGGTCATGAAGGTGGTGAAGTCTTCGCCTTCGGAGACGATCTCGGGGTTGCCCGCGAGGCCGTTCGCCATGATGGAGACCATGTCGTTGGTGGAGGTGTCGCCGTCAACGGAGACCATGTTGAAGGTGTTCGCGATGTCGGTGCTGAGCGCCTTCTGAAGCATCGCGGAGGAGATGGCGGCATCGGTGGTGATGAAGACGAGCATGGTGGCCATGTTCGGATGGATCATGCCGACGCCTTTGGCAATACCGCCCAGGTGGCAGGTCTTCCCGCCGAGCTCGAACTCAACCGCGGCTTCCTTCTTGATGGTGTCGGTGGTCATGATCGCTTCCGCGGCGTCTACATCGCCGTCGTAGCGCAGACCCGCGGCGAGCTCCGCCATGTGGGTGTCGATGGGTTCGATGTTCAGCGGCTGGCCGATAACGCCGGTGGAAGCGATGATGACGTCTTTCGCGTCCACGCCGGTTTCACGGGCGACGATGGCGCACATTTTTCGCGCGATTTCGGGGCCGTTGGCGTTGCAGGTGTTGGCGTTGCCGCTGTTGCAGACCATGGCGCGGGCTTTCCCGTTGGCAATGTTCTCCTTCGTCACGGCAATCGGCGCGCCCTTGACGAGGTTCGTGGTGTAGACCGCGGCGGCGTTCGCTTCAACATCGCTGACGATGAGCGCGATATCTTTCTTGACGAGATTTTTGCGGATCCCGCAGTGGATCCCGTTGGCTTTGAAGCCCTTAGCGGCACAGCAGCCGCCTTTGATGATATTCATAATATTTTTTTCCCCAATAAGAACTGTCAGAACTGTAAGCCCTCGGTTTCGGACAGCCCCAGAACCAAATTCATGTTCTGGATCGCGGCGCCGGAAGCGCCTTTCCCGAGGTTGTCAAAACGAGCGGTCAGCACGAAACGGTCGGCATTGCCGGTGACAGTGATTTGCATGTCGTCCCGTCCGGAGAGCGCCGCGGCGGAAAGGAACCCGCCTTCGTCACATTCTTCTTCGAATCGGACCAGCGGGCCGGAATAATACTCCCGGTAGACCGCTTTCACATCCTCCATACTTCCCTTCACCGCGTCGGCGGTCAAAGGTACACTGACTTCCATGCCGCTGTAAAAATCAGCGACGATCGGGCTGAAGAGCGGGGCGCTTTCAAGCCCGCAGATGTACGCCATTTCCTTCAGGTGCTTGTGCTGCTGGGTGAGCCCGTACTGGCGGGGTCCCTTCAGCAGCGGGGAACGGGACGGATCCTCGTATTCGGCGATCATCTTTTTGCCGCCGCCGGAGTAACCCGTGATTGAGAAACTGCTCAGCTTCGCGTCGGAGCCCAGGAGCCCGGCGTCGCGAAGGGGCTTGACGAGCGCGATGAACCCGCTGGCATGGCAGCCGGGGTTCGCGATGCGCTTCGAGGCGCGGATCTTCTCGCGGTAGCCCTTCAATTCGGGGAAGCCGAAGGTCCAGCCTTCCGCGGTGCGGTGCGCGGTGGAAGTGTCAATGATGACCGTGGCGCAGTCCCCCGCGAGCTCTGCCGCTTCAATCGCGGCGGCGTCGGGCAGACAGAAAAAGGCGACATCGGCGGCCTGAATGGCATCCTTCCGGGCGGCGGGATCTTTCCGCAGCTCCTCGGACAGGGTGATCAGCTCCAGTCCCTCTCTCGCCGTCAGGCGTTCACGGATACGCAGCCCGGTCGTCCCGGCGCTGCCGTCAATAAATACTTTCGTCATGTTTCGCGGTTATCCGCTTCCTTCCCGCGCCGGCGGAAAAATAATAGCTGAAAAATAAAAGAATAATGCCGGCACTCGGGTCTCCCGCGGACAATACACCTCCTTCGCGCGGATTTTCGACTCAATCGAATGTTATAGAAGTTAATTTATTATATCCGTGTTACCGAACATGCACTAAGCCTATATGACATCTGTCACGTCCCACGGACGCGATTCCCTCAGAGCTGCCGGTTTACCCGCGTCCCCGGACGGTGTATCTTATGCTCGGGGGACGTGGGCATGGACGAAATCATCGAAGTTTACAGCGAAGCGGAGCTCGCGGCCGTGGTTGACCGTGACGGCTCGCTCTTCGCGCACATCGAGAACCTCCGCGTCTTCGCCTCCCACGCCTTCGCGGATTTTGACGCCGCGGTGAAGTCCGGCTCCCCCGAGCTGATTGACTTCTATTGCGGGTGGCGCGGCTGCGTGCTGAACCTGACCCGCGCCGCGGCCTCCGCCGCGCTTGACAAGGGGCAGAGCTTCGCCGTCATTGAGCGGATGAAGGCGCTCATCGGCGAATGCCGCGGTCAGGCGGCTTCGATTGCCGGCGTGCTGAATGACCTCTACCTTGCCTCCCCGGATGAGCCCCGCCTGCGGCTGCGGATCCGCGGATACGCTTCCGACGCGAACGCCCTGGCCGTCAAGATGGAGCGGACGGTCGGCTCCGTGGACGCGTTCATCGAGAAGCACGGCCTCCTCCGCGCCGGCGCTTGGCACCGCGCCGCCGAGGCCGCCGCC
>CAVCBG010000116.1:0-5119 GCA_963600285.1 Anaerovoracaceae bacterium | reverse complement strand
ACTTCGGCAAGGATGCGGTCGGAGATCTTGTGCAGGACGGAATACGGAAGCTCCGCCCACTCCGCGGACATCACATCCGTCGAGGTGATGGCGCGGACAGCGATCGTGTAATCGTAAGTCCGCTCGTCGCCCTTGACGCCGACGCTGCGGATGCCGGTGAAGACGGTGAAATACTGCCAGATGGAACGTTCCAGCCCGGCGTTCTTGATCTCCTGGCGCAGGATCAGGTCGGTCTTGCGTAGGATATTGAGCTTGTATTCGGTGATCTCGCCGATGACGCGAACCGCCAGACCCGGCCCCGGGAACGGCTGACGCCAGACCATATCTTCGGGGATGCCGAGGGACTCGCCCAAGGCGCGGACTTCGTCCTTGAACAGCCAGCGAAGCGGCTCGACGAGGCCCTTGAAGCCGATGTCTTTCGGCAGCCCGCCGACGTTGTGATGGCTCTTGATCTTCGCGGACTGCTCCGTGCCGGACTCAATGACATCCGGGTAGATCGTCCCCTGAAGCAGGTAGTCGGCACCGCCGATCTTCTTCGCTTCTTCCTCGAACACACGCACGAATTCCGTGCCGATGATCTTGCGTTTCTGTTCGGGATCGGTCACGCCTTCAAGCTTCGTCAGGAAGCGTTCGGAGGCGTCCACATGAACCAGGTTGAAGCCGAGGTTCTTGCGGTAGCAGTCGATGACTTCATCCGCCTCGTTCTCACGCAGCAGACCGTGATCCACAAAGATGCAGGTCAGGCGGTCGCCGATGGCGCGCTGAACGATTGCCGCGGCGACGGTAGAGTCAACACCGCCGCTCAGACCGGCAACGACCGTGCCGTCCCCGACCTGCTGACGGACCTGTTCGACGAGCTCGTCAACCAGATTGCCCGGTTTCCAATCGCATTCGCATTTGCAGATTTTCTTGAGGAAGTTCTCGAGGATCTTCATCCCCTGTTCGGTATGCGTCACTTCGGGATGGAACTGCAGCGCGTAAAAACCGCGGGCCGCGTTTTCCATCGCCGCGTTCGGGCAGTTCGCCGTCGACGCGGTAGAGCGGAAGCCTTCGGGGAGCTTGCCGACGCTGAAGGTATGGCTCATCCATACCACTTTGCCGTCCACGCCGTCGAAAAGTTCGCTGTCGCCGTAGCTGATATCGGAATGACCGTATTCAGCCTTCTCGGCGCGGACAACTTCGCCGCCGAAGACCTTCGCGGTATACTGCATGCCGTAGCAGATGGCGAGAATCGGCACGCCGAGCTCATAGATCTCGTTCGTGCAGGCTTTCGCGCCGGGACGGTTCACGTCATCCGGGCCGCCGGAGAGGATAATGCCGGAGAGGGCATTGCCCTTGATGCGGTCAATCGAGGCGGTGCAGGGAATCAATTCACTGAAGACGCCGAGATTTCGCACGCGGCGCACCAACAGCTGGTTGGACTGACCGCCGAAATCGAGTACAACGATTCGTTCCATGGTTATTCCTTAGTTCTGTTCCGAGGGATCCGGACGGAAGGTGATGTGATTCTCGTCGGCTTCCTCAATAATGGCGAGAGAACGGACCTTGTAGCCGCGTTCGCGCAGCTTCTTGCCGCCGGGCTGGAAGCCCTTCTCAACCGCGATGCCGACGCCGACAACTTCCGCGCCCGCCTGGGTGGCAATGTCAATCACGCCGCGGAGCGCTTCACCGTTCGCCATGAAGTCATCAATGACGAGGACGCGTTCATTGGCGGAAAGCCATTCGGCGGAGAGGATCAGGTTGACGGTCTTTTTATACGTATACGAATAGATTTCGCTCTTGTAAAGGCCGCCCTCAATGTTATCGGACTTGGCCTTCTTCGCGAAAATGAGCGGTACGCCGAAGCGTTCAGCGGTAATCGTCGCCAAAGCGATGCCGGAGGCTTCAACGGTCAGGATAACGGTCGGTTTGTCTTCCGCGAAATAACGGTAGAATTCATCCGCAAGCTGCTTCATCAGCGAGATATCCACGCGATGGTTGAGGAATCCGTCGACTTTGATAATGTTACCGGGTAATACTTTACCGTCTTTCGCAATGCGATCTTCAAGTAATTTCACGAAGCACCTCTAAGTGTCTTTCTGTTATGAACTTCTTTGTTGATTCGTCAATTTTAGCATACTATGTTATCTTTATACGCAGAATCACGTGACACTTGTTACTATTTTGGGAAAATAACAGACCGCCGTTTTGGCGGTCTGTTTTGGGTTTTCAGATGCGGGCCACGCCGGATTTGCGCGCGGCTTCGGCAACAGCGGCGGCAATCGCGGGCACGACGCGCTTGTCGAAGGGCTTCGGGATGACGCAGTCGGGGGAGAGCTCTTCCGGAGAGACGAGGTCTTCGAGGGCCTTCGAGGCGGCGATCTTCATCTCTTCATTGATATCGGACGCGCGGACGTCAAAGGCGCCGCGGAAGATGCCCGGGAAGGCGAGGACGTTGTTGATCTGGTTCGGGTAATCGCTCCGCCCGGTGGAAACGACCTTCGCGCCGGCAGCCTTCGCGTCTTCGGGGAAAATCTCCGGGGTCGGGTTGGCGCAGGCGAAGATGATGGCGTCCTTATTCATCGTGCGGACCATATCCTGCGTGACCAAGCCGGGAGCGGAAACGCCGATGAAGACGTCCGCGCCGACGAGCATATCCGCGAGGGATCCCTGACGGCGTTCGAGGTTCGTGACTTCGGCAATCTCTTCCAGCGCCCAGTTCATGCCTTCCGCGCGGCCCTTGTAAATCGCGCCTTTGCGGTTGCACATGATGATGTTTTTATACCCGGCGGCCAGCAGCAGTTTGCAGATCGCGATCCCCGCCGCGCCCGCGCCGGACATGACGACCTTCACGTCTTCCTTCTTCTTGCCGACGACCTTCAGCGCGTTATTCAGACCGGCAAGGGCAATCACGGCCGTGCCGTGCTGATCGTCATGGAACACAGGAATGTCGCACTTCGCCTTCAGCTTGCGTTCGATCTCGAAGCAGCGGGGAGCGGAAATGTCCTCAAGGTTGATGCCGCCGAAAGAGCCGGAGATCAGCGCGACGGCGTTCACGAATTCGTCAACGTCGTTGGTCTTCACGCAGAGCGGGAAGGCATCCACACCGCCGAAGGTCTTGAACAGCACGCATTTGCCTTCCATCACCGGCATACCGGCTTCCGGGCCGATATTGCCGAGTCCGAGCACCGCGGAGCCGTCCGTGATGACGGCGCAGAGGTTGTGGCGGCGGGTCAGCTCATAGCTCTTGCTGAGGTCCTTCTGAATCTCAAGACACGGCTGAGCGACGCCCGGCGTGTACGCGAGCGACAGGTCCTCTTTATTGGCGACAGGAACCGTTGAAACGACTTCGATCTTCCCCTTCCACTCATAGTGAAGGCGGAGAGACTCTTTTGCGTAATCCATGTATGTTTTCCCCTTTTGGTTCAATCAAACTCTGGTGAGTGATCTGTACTTTGTTCTGTGCGGCGTGTCCGCGTCAATGCCGAGACGCTTGCGCCGGTCTTCTTCATACTGTGTATAGTTGCCGTCGAAGAAGCGGACTTCGGAGTCGTTCTCGAAGGCGAGGATATGCGTCGCGACGCGGTCCAGGAACCAGCGGTCGTGGCTGATCACCAGCGCGCAGCCGGCGAAGTTCTCGAGGCCTTCCTCAAGCGCGCGGATGGTGTTGACATCCAGGTCGTTCGTCGGTTCATCGAGGAGGAGGACATTCGCCTCGCTCTTCAGCGTCTGGGCAAGCTGGACGCGGTTGCGTTCGCCGCCGGAGAGGACGCCGACTTTCTTCTGCTGGTCGGTGCCGGAGAAGTTGAATCGGGCGACGTAGGCGCGGGAGTTGATGCGCCGACCGCCGACAACGATTTCATCCGCGCCGCCGGAGATGGTTTCCCAAATGGTTTTCTCCGGGTCAAGCGCGAGACGGCTCTGATTCATATACCCCAGGCGGACCGTTTCACCGATGCGGATCGTGCCGCTCGTCGGCTGTTCTTCCCCGACGATCATGCGGAACAGGGTCGTCTTACCGGCGCCGTTCGGGCCGATAATGCCGATCACGCCGCCCGGCGGGAGGTTGAAGGTCACGTGCTCAACCAGAATTCGGTCGCCGAAGACTTTGGAGACGTCATTCATCTCAATAACCAGGTTGCCGAGGCGCGGACCGGCAGGGATGAAGAGCTGAAGCTCGGAGGCTTCCTTCTCGTGATCCTCGGAGAGCAGCTTCTCGTAGGAAGTGATTCTCGCCTTGGACTTCGCGTGCTGGCCTTTCGGGGACATATGGATCCAATCCAATTCACGCTGCAATGTTCTCTGGCGGGCGGATTCGGCCTTCTCCTCAAGGGAGAGGCGGGTCTTCTTCTGTTCCAGCCAAGAGGAATAATTGCCCTGGTACGGAATGCCTTCGCCGCGGTCAAGTTCAAGGATCCAGCCGGCGACATTATCCAGGAAGTAGCGGTCATGCGTGACGGCGATGACGGTGCCTTCGTACTGCTGCAGATGGCGTTCCAGCCAGGCGACAGCTTCCGCGTCAAGGTGGTTCGTCGGTTCATCCAGCAGGAGGATGTCGGGCTTCTGGAGCAGCAGACGGCAGAGCGCGACGCGGCGCCGTTCACCGCCGGAGAGGACATTCACCGGGGTGTCGCCGGCCGGGCAGCGGAGGGCGTCCATCGCCATTTCAAGGCGGGCGTCGATATCCCAGGCGTCCATGTTGTCGATTTTTTCCTGGACCTTGCCCTGTTCCTCGATCAGCGCGTTCATTTCTTCATCGCTCATCGGCTCGGCGAATTTGTTGCTGAGCTCCTCATAGCGGGCAAGAAGGTCAACCGCCTCCTGCGCCCCTTCCTGAACGACTTCCTTCACGGTCTTGTTGCAGTCAAGCAGCGGCTCCTGCTCAAGATAGCCGATCGTGTATCCGGGGGAAATGACGGTCTCGCCGATGAATTCCTTGTCAACACCCGCGAGGATCTTCAGCAGGGAGGACTTACCGGAACCGTTGAGGCCGATGACGCCGATCTTCGCCCCGTAGAAGTATGAGATGTACATGTTCTTGAGAACAGTCTTCTTATCATACATCTTGGAGACGCCGATCATGGAATAGATGATCTTATTGTCGACAGCAGGCATTGAATCTCCTTTTTATACCAATGTG
>CAVCBG010000115.1:0-5121 GCA_963600285.1 Anaerovoracaceae bacterium | reverse complement strand
CCGTTCCTGATATAATAATTTTCGTCGAACATACGAGCAGGAGCGTAAATGGCGTCGTTATCTCTCAGGCACATTCGGAAGGTCTTCACCGACCTCCCCAAAAACACGAAGAACCCGGCCGCGGTGGCGGATGTCAGCATTGACATTGCCGACCGCGAATTTATCGTCCTCGTCGGGCCCTCCGGCTGCGGGAAGACGACCACTTTGCGAATGATCGCCGGGCTCGAAGACATCTCCTCCGGGGATCTCTTCATCGACGGCGTCCGCGTGAACGACCTCGAGCCGAAAGACCGCGACGTCGCCATGGTGTTCCAGAATTACGCGCTCTACCCCCACATGACGGTTTATGACAATATCGCCTTCGCGCTGCGGAAGCGCATCCGCTCAAAGGATGAGATCGACCGCAAAGTCCGCGAAACGGCGGAGCTGCTCGACATCACGGACTGCCTCAACCGCAAGCCGGCAATGCTCTCCGGCGGGCAGCAGCAGCGCGTCGCCATCGGACGCGCCATCGTCCGCGACCCCAAAGTCATGCTGATGGACGAACCGCTCTCCAACCTCGACGCGAAGCTCCGCAACCAGATGCGCGGGGAGCTCATCCGCCTGCGCAAGAAGATCAACACGACCTTCATCTACGTCACCCACGACCAGACGGAAGCCATGACCCTCGGGGATCGTCTCGTGGTCATGAAGGACGGCACCGTCCAGCAGATCGGCACGCCGCAGCAGGTCTACGAATCCCCGGCGAACCGCTTCGTGGCCGGGTTCATCGGCATCCCGCAGATGAATTTCTTCGACGCGGAGCTGACCAAAGACGGCGCGGATTACGCCGCCGTCATTGACGGATACACCGTCCCGCTGACATCCTCCGCCGCGAACCGATTCGCGGAGGCGAATGTCCCCGCCGGTCCCGTCACCATCGGCGTCCGCCCGGACAGCCTGGTCCTCGGGGACGAAGGCATTGAAGCGGAGGTCGATTATTCCGAATTGATGGGCAGCAGCTGCAGCCTTCATCTGAATCACAACGGCAGCGACGTCACGCTGGTCGCGCAGGAGAAAGACGAAAACAACCATCTGCGGACGGATTACGCCGCCGGCAGCCGCGTGCGCTTCGGGTTCGCCCCGCAGGCCATGTATTTCTTCGACCGGGAGAGCGGTGAGAGCCTCACCGCCGGGGGAGCTTCGGCATGAATACCCGCGGACGGAAAACCGGGATCAAAATCTTCCTGATGATCCTGCCGATGCTGCTTTTCTCGATCATCTTCGTTTATTATCCCTTCATCAAAACCATCGTCCATTCCTTCTCCCTTGTGAACGCGAAAGGCGTCATCAAGGGCTTCGCGGGATTGGATAACTACCGCTACGTCTTCGGCCGTTCCGACTTCCGGGACGCGCTGAAGCACACGCTGATCCTGACCCTGATCAACGTCCCCGCGACCCTGTTCGTCACCATCGGCCTCGCGCTGCTGGCGGAGAAGAAACGCCGGCTGAGCCCGCTTTACGAGACGCTGTTCTCCCTGCCCATGTCGGTGTCCATGTCCGCGGCGTGCATGATCTTCAAGTCCATGTTCAGCCCCAGCGTCGGCTTCATCAATTACTTCTTCGGCCTGAAATGCGGCTGGTTCGAGAGCGGCGAAACCGCGCTGATGTCGTGCCTGATCCTCACCATTTGGATGGGCATCGGCTTCGACTTCATGGTGCTGCTTTCCGCCCTGCGCTCCATCCCGAAGCAGATCATCGAAACCACCCGCGTGGACGGCATCGGCACCCTGCGGCGGATCTTCTGCGTCCAGCTGCCGTTGATCTCGCCCACGATCTTTTACGTCTTCTGCACGAATTTCGTCCTCGCCATGATGACCTCCGCGCCGATGATCATCATCCTCGGCTCCACGCCCGAAGCCGCGTCCGCCTCGACGCTGATGTCCATGATGTACCGCTCGGGGATCGCCTCCTCCGACTACGCCCTGGCGGCGGTGCTGAGCATCACCGCGTTCCTGCTGACGTTCGCGTTCATGCTGCTCTCGTTCGTGTTTGAGCGGAGAAAGGTGCATTATCAATGAAAAAGCACAGCATCCGCAACGCGGCGGTCTCTCTTATCGCGGTCATTCTCGGGCTGATTTTGATCTTCCCGATCATTTACTGCGTCCTCGGCGCGTTCAAAACCCCGTCTGAATTCCTGCGGCCGAACCTGCTGCCGGGGAGCTTCACCTACCTCGAGAACTTCAAAGAAGCCCTGAGCAAAGGCAATCTCGTCCGCTACGCCGGGAATTCCTTCATCGTCGCCTTCTTCGGGACGCTCATCCGCCTGTGCTTCTCGACCCTGGCGGCGTACGCCTTCGCCTATTACGACTTCAAGGGAAAGAACGCGCTCTTCTTCCTCTTCCTCGGCACGATGATGATCCCCGGGGATGTGCTGCTGGCGACGAACTACCTCACCGTCTCGAAGGCGCACCTCCTGAACACGTACTTCGCCTGCATGGCGGTTTATTTCGTCTCCGCCTCGCAGATGTTCATCCTGCGGCAGAAGTTCAAGTCCATCCCCCGCTCCCTGCGCGAAGCCGCGCGGATCGATGGGTACGGCGACTTCGGCTACATGAAAGACGTGCTGCTGCCGGTCTGCAAACCGCTGCTGACGACGCTCTTCATTCAAAGCTTCATCAGCCTGTGGAACGCGTACCTGTGGCCGCTGATCGTCACCGCGTCCTCGCCGAACATGCGCACCATCACCGTCGGCATCACCCGGCTCAACTCTTGGGAAGACGAGAACTACCAGCTGGTTCTGGCGGGCGTCGCGCTCTCCCTGATCCCGTCGCTGATCCTTTTCCTGATCATGCGGAAAAATTACGAAGCAAACGGAGAGGATTCGATCCGAATCGGGTAGCTCTCCGAAAAAGAGGATAAATTCATGAAAAAGTTTTTTGGTTTGTTTCTCGCGGCGCTTGCCGCTTTTGCTCTCTGCTCCTGCTCCAACCAAGCATCCGCGCAGTCCGCGGAGCTTGGCAGCGAACCCGTGACCATCACCTTCTGGCACAGCGCCTCCGACGAGGCGGGCGTGCTGGTGGATAAGTACGTCAAAGAGTTCAACGAAACCAATGATAAACAGATCACCGTCGAAGCCGTCTACCAGGGACAGTATTCCGACGCGGCGACCTTGATGAAGACCGTCATCTCCGCGGAGAACTATTCCGAGCTCCCGAACATCATGCAGCTGGACGCCACCGGCAAGGTGGATTATTACAACTCCGGCCGCGCGCTGACGATCGACGAGGCGCAGGAACGGTTCGGCGAGACCATCACCGACGGCGTTTTTGACACCGTGCTCGCCAACTGGCAGTACAGCGGCGCGCAGCTCGGCATGCCCTTCGCCACTTCCACAACCATCACCTACTGCAACATGGATCTGCTCGCCCAAGCCGGGTGGAGCGAATGCCCGACTTCATTCACGGACATCATCAAGCTCTCCGCCGACATGAAAGCCGCGGGCATCGAAGCCGCGGCCTACGGCACCGTCCCGAACACGCCGACGCTTGCCAACTGGCTCGGTCAGATGGGCAGTTATCTCGTCAACAACAAAAACGGCACCGACGGCATGGCGACCGCCCTCGACTGTGTTGAGAACGGCGCGCTGCGGGATTTCCTCGCCGCTTGGAAGGAAATGTACGACGCGGGCGCGGTCGAGAACACGTCCCTTTCCACGAATCAGTTCGTCGCGGGCGAAGTGGCCGTCTTCACCAGCTCCTCCTCGAATCTCGCCTCCGTCCTTTCCAAAGTGGACGGCGCTTTTGAAGTCGGTGTCGCGAACTTCCTGCGCGTGAATGACGAAGTCCCTTACGGCGCCACCGCTTCCGGCTCCTGCCTTGTTCTCTTCAAGGACGATGAGAATTCGCTCAAGGAACAGGCGGCGTGGGAATTCCTGAAGTATATGACCTCCGAAGCCGTTCAATGCGATTTCGCCGCCGGCACCGGTTACACGGTCGCGAAGCCGTCCGAGACTTGGGACGCCTTCATCGCGGACGGTCACGAGCAGTACGACACCGGCCGTCAGCAGCTGAGCATTACGTCCCCCGAGATGCGCTCCGTCACCGTCGGCCCGTCCGTGGATTTCTACAACGCCATCATGTCCGGCGTCGGCGCGATGCTTGAGAACGGCACCGATCCCGACACCGCCGCGGCCGAATTGGCGGAGACGCTGCAGGGGCTGCTTGACAACTGGGCGAGGATGAACGGCTGATGAACCTCTCGACTTCGACCAACATCTGCTGCCTCACGCCCGAAGGCATCTACGTCTCGACGAAGGACTGCATCAAGCAATGCGCCGCGGCCGGGTATTCCGTGCTGGACATCAACTTCTGCGAGGCGATGAACCCGGACTCCCGCCTGCGCGATGACGACTGGGAATCCTACGTGGAGGAGCTCGCCGCGCTGGGCAAGTCCCTCGGCGTGACCTTCACGCAGTCGCATCTGCCGTATTACGACATTTTCGGGAAGAACGAGCCGGAGAAAGTCTCCCTGATGGAGGAGCTGATCCGCCGGACCATCATCGCGAGCGCGCGTCTCGGCGTACGCTGGGCTGTCACGCATCCCGGCACCGTCTGGTCCGCCGCCTCGGATATGTCCGTCTCCTTGGAACGGAACGTCGCGTACTACGAAAAGCATCTCCGCACCGCCCGCGAATACGGCATCGGCATTGCCCTCGAGAACGACTTCGAGTACCGCGGCAATTCTCCCTGCCAGCGGGTGTTCTGCGCCTACGCGCCCGAACAGGCGGCGTTGATTGACGCCTTCAACGACCCGGAACACGTCGGCGCCTGCTATGACTTCGGTCACGGCAACCTGACGGGCGGCTTCCACCGCGAGAACCTGCTCACCCTTGGGCACCGCCTCAAGGCGGTTCACATTGCCGACAACCGCGGCATGGCGGATGAACATCAGCTGCCGTTCCTCGGCAATATCGACTGGAAGCTCTGCATGGAAACGCTCGCGGAGATCCATTACGAAGGCGACTTAACCTACGAGATTCAGCAGTACGCCCGCTACTATCCGCAAGAGGCCAAACCCCTCGCCATCCACCACGCCCTCGAAGTTCAACACATCCTGGCGGAGTGGTTCACGAACGCGAAG
>CAVCBG010000114.1:0-5144 GCA_963600285.1 Anaerovoracaceae bacterium | reverse complement strand
TCAGATCCGCCGCATGGGCAAGGTACGCGAGATCGAAGACGGCACCTATCAGCCGAAGAAGACCTCGGTGAAACTCTTCGAGAAAGGCGTCTCGATTTGGCTGGATAACATTCAGCGCGGCGCGCTTCAGAACGGCACGATCGCGGAGTTGATTGCCGATCAGACGATTCGCGGCATGACGACGAATCCGAGCATCTTCAAGAAATCCATCATGGCCTCCCACGATTATGAAAACGCGCTGATGCCGATGGCGCTTTCCGGGAAGAGCGCGGAGGAGATTTATTCCTCCCTCACTATTGAGGACATCCGCGACGCGGCGGACCTCTTCCGCGACCTTTACATCAGTTCCGAAGGGAGCGACGGCTTCGTCTCGCTTGAAGTTAATCCGAACATCGCGCGTGACTGCGAGAATACGATTGCCGAAGCCAAAGCGCTCTGGAAGGCGGTCAACCGTCCGAACCTGATGATCAAAGTCCCCGCCACGGAAGAGGCGATCCCCGCCATCACCGAGCTGACGGCGTCCGGCATCAATGTCAACGCGACGCTGATCTTCTCGCCGGAGCGTTACATTGACGTGGCAGAGGCCTACCTGGTCGGCCTGCAGCAGCGGATCGACAAGGGCGAGTCCATTCAGAATATCCATTCCGTGGCCTCGGTCTTCGTTTCCCGCCTGGATACCAAGGTGGACGGCATTCTGAAGGAAAAGGAATGCGAAGACGAGTCGCTTTACCGCATGACCGGCGTGCGGAACGCGCAGAAGATTTACAATATCTACCTTTCAATGTTTGAAGGCGAGCAGTTTGACGCCGTCAAGAAACTCGGCGGGAATACGCAGCGCGTGCTTTGGGCTTCCACAGGCGTGAAAGACCCGCAGCTCGCGGAGACTTTCTACGTCGAGGCCTTAGTAGGCATGAACACGGTCAATACGGTTCCCGAAAAGACGCTGAACGCCCTTTCGGAGCCGCTTTACATCAAGCAGACACTTCCGGTGCAAGATGAAACAGTATCGGCTTATTTCAATAAGCTGAGTGAATTTGGAGTTGATATGAATTCTGTATATACCGATTTGGAAAATGAAGGCATTCAGGCTTTCATCAAAGACTACACTGCCGCTGTTGACGAAATCGACAGCCGCTGCAGCGCGATCCGTTCCGACGCGCAGGACCTCGCCGATGACGTCGCGAAGTGCGCCGAAGAGTTCGAAAAGAACTCGATCATGCCGCGTATTTTCGCCAAGGACCCGACGGTTTGGACTTACAACACCCAGGGCTTCGCTGAGATCCGCAACCGCCTCGGCTGGCTGGACACCTTCAACAACACGTTGAATAACGTCGCCGACTACGCCGCGCTGCATGACGAACTGAAGGCGGAAGGCATTGAACGCATTCTGCTGCTCGGCATGGGCGGCTCTTCCCTCGCTCCCGAAGTGATTTCCACCGTTTTCGGCGCGAACACCGATCCGTTGATCGGCGTCGGCGACCCGAAGAATCCCTACGGCAAGAATATGTTCTCCGACCTGACCGACCTGAAGCTCCAGATTCTGGACTCCACCGACCCGGTCCAGGTTCGCGAAAGCCGCGAAGTCAACGACCCGCGCAAGACGGTCTACATTGTCTCCAGTAAGTCCGGCGGCACCGCCGAAGTCAAGGCCTTCCTCGACTACTATTACGGCCAGGCGCAGGAGCTCCTCGGCGCGAACGCCGGCAGCCACTTCATCGCCATCACCGATCCGGGTACCGGCCTTGAGAAGACCGCCAAGGAACTGAACTTCCGCAAGGTCTTCCTTGCCGATCCGTCTGTCGGCGGACGTTTCTCCGCGCTGACCGCTTTCGGTATGGTTCCCGCCATCCTGATGGGCCTTGACGCGAAGAAGATCGCCGCGAAAGTCGGCCGCATCATGAAGATCTGCTCCGCTTCCACCCCGATCGCCCGCAATGAAGGCGCCGGTCTCGGTATCTTCATCGGCACCGCCGCGAAGGCCGGCCGTGATAAGCTCACCATCTTCACCGATCCCGAATTCGCGACCCTCGGCTCCTGGCTTGAGCAGCTGATCGCCGAATCCTCCGGTAAGGAAGGCAAAGGCATCGTCCCGATTGACCTTGAACCTGTCAGCCTGATGAATGACATTGAATACGGTTCCGACCGCTGCTTCGTTTATGTCAACAGCAACGGCAGCCGCGCCGGTCAGCTTGAGAAGATCCGCAAGCAGGGCCACCCGGTTTATGAGATCTCCATCAACGACCAGTATGATCTCTTCGCTGAATTCTACCGCTGGGAAATCGCTGTCGCCGCGGCCTGCTCCATTCTGGGCGTCAATGCCTTCGATCAGCCGAACGTACAGGACAGCAAGACCCGCACCGTCGCGAAGATCAATGAATATCATGAAAAGGGCGACCTCGCCGATCTCGATCCGGTTTGGACCGATGCCGGCGTTGAGGTTTACTCCGTCAATACCGATGCCGACTTCAGCAAATGCGCGAACCTCGGCGAGGTTCTGAATACCTTCGCGCGCACCGCCAAGAAGGGCGAAGACTACATCGCCATCAACGCTTATCTGCCGCGCGACGCCGCGGGTGTGAACTCCCTGCAGAAACTGCGCGCGGGTATCGCGACCGCCAGCGGCTGCGCCACGACCCTCGGCTTCGGTCCGCGCTTCCAGCACTCGACCGGCCAGCTTCATAAGGGCGGCACGAACAACGGCCTCTTCATTCAGATCGTTTCCGACAGCAATGAGGATTACGTCATCCCGAATGAAAACATGACCTTCGGCATCCTGGAACGCGCTCAGTCCCTCGGCGATCTGGAATCCCTGACCGTCAACGGACGCCGCGCCATCCGCATCAAGTACACGAAAGTCCGCTGATCCCTGTGGACAACGAGAGTCTGCACGAAATATTGATTTGCACAAACCCGGACTGCGCGATCCGCTTCCCCTTGAGTCCAACGGAGAAACGGATCACGCGGTGCCCGCGATGCGGCGCTCCGCTTGAACTGGCGGAAGCGCCGTATCATTCCTTTGCCGTACCGGTGAAGGAATCCGGGACAAAGAAGCGGGCATTCGCCGCGGTGTTGGATAACATCCGCAGCACGTATAATGTCGGCGCGATGTTCCGCACTTCGGACGGCGCCGGAATTGATAAACTTTACCTTTGCGGGATCACAACGACGCCCGATAACCCGAAAGTGAAGAAGACCTCCCTCGGGGCCGAATCCGCGGTTCCCTGGGAACATTCATGGAGCGTGGTCGAGGTCGTGTCCGGGTTGAAGGAAGCCGGTTACATGATCGTCGCGCTTGAAGGCGGGGAGTCCGCGGTCAACATCTTCGAGGAGCTTCCCCGGCTGCGAACGGACGAACGGCCGTTGGCGCTGATTGTCGGCAACGAAGTCAGCGGCGTTGATCCCGAAGTGATCGCGTTGAGCGATAAATGTGTTTTTATCCCAATGGAAGGCGTAAAGGAATCACTTAATGTCGCCGTTGCCTTTGGCATCGCTTCTTATTTGATTCGTTACCGGGGGCTTTGATAAATGGACGATAACGTAACACCGAGCCGGCGGCAGTACCTGGAAATAAAAAAGCAGCATCCCGATGAGATCCTGTTCTTCAGAACGGGCGATTTTTACGAAACCTTTGACGAGGACGCGGAAATCGCCTCAAGGGAGCTTGACTTAGTCCTGACCTCGAAAAGCGTCGGCAAAGATGAGGGACGCATTCCGATGGCCGGGATCCCTTACCATGCCGTGGACAATTACCTCTCCCGCTTGGTTGAGAAGGGATACCACGTCGCGGTCTGCGAACAGTTGTCGACGACGCCTGTCAACGGCCTCTGCCCGCGGAAGGTTACGCGCGTCGTGACGCCGGGGACGCTGATTGAACCGGGACTGCTGAAGAAGGAATCCAATAACTTCCTCCTCTCCGCGGTGATCCTGAAAGACAACACCCTCGGCATTTCCTACGCCGATATCTCCACCGGCGAATTCTACGCCACCGAAGTGAAATCCGATCAAGCCGAGAACGATCTCTTGGCCGAATTGACACGCCTCAACCCGGCGGAAGTCCTGCTGGCGGAGAGCTTCGACGCGGAGGAGATCCCCGAACGCTTCCATATCACCCGCGTGCCGGATGTCTTCTACGATCCGACGCGGGCCACCGAAATCCTTCTCGAACAGCTCGGCGTGGCTACGCTGAGCGGCTTCGGCTTGAGCGGAAATTGCGCCGCGGTGTCCGCTGCCGGCAGCATCATCTCCTACCTGCGCAAGCATCAGCCCAGCTGTCTGCCGCTGCTGATGTCCGTCAGCGTCTACTCCATGAACGAGTTCATGCTCCTGGACGCCTCCACGCGCCGCAATCTGGAGCTGACGGAGACCCTTCGCGGAAACAGCGTGAACGGCTCCCTGCTCGGCGTTCTGGATAAAACCGTCACCGCCTGCGGGAAGCGCCTGATCCGTCAATGGGTCAATAAGCCGCTCATCAATCTGGACATGATCCATATCCGTCAGAACGCGATCCGCTGCCTGAGCAAGAACGGCATGGTCCGCGCGGAACTCCGCGCCGCGATGAAAGACATCTCCGATATGGAGCGCATCATCAACCGCGTCAGCACCGGGAATTGCATTCCCCGCGACCTGGTCGCGCTGCGCTCTTCCCTTGGGCTGCTGCCGCGGATCATTGAAATCATCGCGCCGTTCGCTTCGGAACTTCGTCCCGCCATTCACGACATCATGCCGATGAATGAGGTCTACGACCTGCTGCAGCGTTCAATCTCCGACGAACCGCCTGCCACGCTCGGCAACACCGGCATTATCCGCAGGGGGTATTCGGACGACCTGGACAGCATCATCACCCATTCGCAGGAAGCCCGCGACTGGATGGCTTCGCTGGAGTCCAAAGAACGAGAACGCACCGGCATCAAGACGCTGAAGGTCAGCTATAACAAGGTCTTCGGCTACTATATTGAGATTTCCCGCGCTTTTGCCGCGGACGCGCCCGAGAATTATATACGCAAGCAGACGCTGGTCAACGCCGAGCGTTTCATCACCCCGGAGATGAAGGAGTACGAAACGCTCATCCTCAACTCCGAGGAGAATATTCACCAGATGGAGCTGCGCCTGTTCGAGAGCCTGTGCCGTGAGATCGGGCAGTACAG
>CAVCBG010000113.1:0-5155 GCA_963600285.1 Anaerovoracaceae bacterium | reverse complement strand
ACTTTCTGAATCACGCCGTCATCCCGAACGGTCACGCGGATCACGGAGCGGTCAAGGAAGCTGCCGACGCGGGCGTCTTTCACGTAGGTCAGGACGTAGTTGGAATGTTCCTCCGGCGAATGCGCGGCGTAGCGGCCGGTCAGGTTGCGGTTGATCTGCTTCTTGATAATGCACTGGGCGAAGTCGGAAGCGGCGGCGCCGATGTGATAGGCGTCCTTGACTTCCTTATAGATGTCGCCGGACATGGTCGAGGCGTTGGCATTCTCGTAATTGAATTCCTCCGACAGCAGTTCATACGCGCGGGCGTTCTTGGAGCGCTGCATAATGTCATTGATGTCGGCGCTGTCATCCACGGTGTAAAGCGGGTCGCCGTAATAGACGAAGGAGAGCAGGGTCTTCTGAATTTCGGAATCCAGACCGCCGTTCTTCTGCTCCATCTCGGTGGCGAGATTCTTCTTGGCGCGGCGGAAGGCCTCACCGCAGCTGATGCCGGTGAGCAGATGCTTCCAGAAGAGGTAGCCGAGGAGGTCCGCGGCGGTCAGCTGGGAGTTCAGCGCGCCGTAAGCGATCGTCGTTGAGCCGACGAATACGCGGGTGGCCTTGCCGATGAAGTGCAGGCTCATGCAGTTCTGTTCCGTGCGCTTCGGGGTCTCCGCGCCGTAACAGCATTCCGCGAAGACGACCTTCGGGGTGTTCTTGATGTTGACGACGTTGCTGATCTCCAGCGCGACGGGAATATTCGGACCGGAGGAGGTGTCATCGGATTTCTTCTGCCCGTACCAATTCGGCTGTCCCTTGATGCCGTGCAGGTTGAAGTAAGCGAAGTCGCAGCTGTCGAAGCTTGACAGCGGGAAGTTCGACGAGGTCGTGGCGGGACTGACGGAGAGGCTGTTGGTGTCGGCGATGGTCTTATAGACGATCTTGGACGGGGTCAGCCAGGCGGCGCAGGTGTAGCCGAAGCACTTTCCGTAGCGTTTCGCGGCTTTCTTCGCGTTCTTCTTTCCTTTATCGACGGACTTGGACTTGCTGTACTGCGCGATGTGGAAATTCTGGATGTTGCGCAGCTGCGAGAGCAGCAGACCGGAGTCCTTGCTCTCATCCCCGGGCAGGCGGCCCACCGGCCACTGCATCTCATAGCAGTTATCGGAGTCCAGCGCGCCGTACGGAGCGTCGGACGGGACCGAGGTATCGTTGTCGCCGGTCGGGTTCTTGAGGGAGAAGAACGGGATGATGTCATCCCCGCCGACGATCAGCAGCGCGCCGATCATCTTGTCCTTTTCCTTCAGGGAGGAATCCAGCTTCACCAGGGACTTATGGATCATCTCCGCGGTCGGGCCGCTTGAGCCGACAGCGACATACTCATCCGGATAGAAGACCTGGGCTTCCCAGCCCTTGCGGTTGTTGATCGCGTCCGCGACGGCGTTCATCTCCTGATTGATGAAGTCCTTGTTGTTGCTTCCGTACTTGCGGTTGAGGTTCGTCACGGAAGACATGATGACATAAACCGGCTTGCGGTCGTCCGCCTCACCGGATTTCAGACGATAGACATACTGCCCGATCGGGATGACGGTCTCTTCCTTCTTCTTGAGCAGATTCCGGCCGAAGAGGCCTTTGCCTCCGACTTCGGTGTAACCGATGCCGATCTTCTCCTCATCCAAATCAAACGCCGAGGAAGTCGATTCTTCCGTCCGGGGCTTATCCTGTTCGGCCGCAGCCGCTTCGGAATCGCCGCTATCCGCGGATTCCGTCACGGACTCATACGAGACCGGCGCGGCGGAAGTGCTGCGGTCGATGAGCTCTTCCATATTCTCAAGCCCGGCCAGCTTCACGATCTCCGGCGCGAACTTCAGGCCTTCAACATTGATGGAGAGCTGATCCGGCTCGACCCAGAGATTTTTGTAAGGGTTCGCGTCGCCCCAGATGCGTCTGCCGACCTGACCGGTGACATCCGCGTCGACGGCGCTCTGAATGACGGCCATGCCTTCATCATCGCGCTTGACCTGGTTCAGGATGTGGCCGAGGATCAGCTTGAATTGAATCGTCTGCGGCCAGCGGCGGTAGTAGATGTTCAGAATGCGGCTGCCGGAGGTTCTGTCTTCATCGTTGAGCAGGAGCTTGGCGTTGTTCACAGCGGTCAGGATGTCGAATTCGTCATTCTCGAGGGTGACGTCTTCATCCTCGGCACTCTTCTTGAAAAGCTTCTTGAGGCTGAAGCCCTTCTTCTCTTCCTTCCCCTGCAGACTGCGGGCGCGGTACTCCGCCATGCTGCGGTCGGTGCTCCCTTCGGGATACAGGACGGCAAGCAGACCCCAGACTTCATAGAATTCGGGGTCTTCGGAGGTGATCAATTCGCAGAGCCGGATCGCGGATTCGTATTCGCCGACTTTGTAGAGGATGATCGCCAGGCGGTAGCGGATCCACAGGTCATTGGGATAAGTCTTCAGCCAGGTGATCAGCGCCTTTTTGGACTCGGCGAACTGATTCAGCTGATAGGCTGCGTTGGAAAGAGTAATGATTTGAGTGCGGCTGATTTGAACCATAAAGCCTCTCCGAGATCAGATTAAATTCTTGAGCAGCGCGACACCGCCGGCAATCATGACCAAGCCGATGAAGATCAGCGTCAGCCCGACGCCGCGGGCGGTTTTGATCTGCTCGGTCAGCTGCTGCACAAGGAAGGAAGCCGACTGCATGGAGCTGCCGACATCGCTCAAAATGCCTTTCTTCGCGAGACGGGTCACCTCTTTGGAGACCTCATTCACCTCCTGCGAGAAGGCGTAGCGCGCGAGGACGCGGAGGCCGAAGAAGAGCGTGATGAATCCCAACAGCGCGAGAAGGATCGCGCAGATCTGAATAATGAATGACGGGTTGAAACTCATGAAACCCTCCTTACGCTTTCTCCGCGATATCACTGTCGATATCGCAAAGCTCAATCGTCTCGCCGGAGCAGAAAATGCTGGCGCGTTCAATGATGTTGCGCAGCTCGCGGATGTTGCCCGGCCAGTTGTATTTCTTGAAGGCGCTGAGCACCTCCGGGGAAACACCGGTGATGTTCACGCCGCGTTCCTGATTGATGGACTTGACGAAGAACCCCACCAGCTCCGGCATGTCGTCGAGACGTTCACGCAGCGGCGGGATGTCAATATCCACTACACGCAATCTGTAATACAGGTCGTCGCGGAACTTGCCTTCCTCGATCATCTTCTTCATGTTCTGGTTGGAAGCGGCGATGATCTGGACATCGACGGCGATTTCCTTCGTGCCGCCGACTCTGCGGATCTTCTTATCCTCAATCGCGCGGAGGATCTTCGACTGCATCTCCATGCTCATGGAAGAGATCTCATCCAGGAAGAGAATGCCTCCGTCCGCGGCCTCGAAAAGGCCCTGCGTTTTGCCGATCGCGCCGGTGAATGAACCGGCTTCGTGGCCGAAGAGCTCGGATTCCAGCATCGTCGGGGAGATGGCGGCGCAGTTGATGGCGACCATCGGTTTGTTGGCGCGCGGGCTGTTCTTATGAATGTATTTGGCGACGACTTCCTTACCGGAGCCGGTCTCGCCGTAAATCAGCACGGAAGCGCCGGCGCGGGCCGCGCGGGAGGCGTCTTGGAAGACGCGCACCATCCGCGGATTGTGTCCCTCGACGAAGGCGAATTTCTGATCCGCGCTCGTGCGGTAGCGTTCGAGTTCCTTCGCCATGGCCATGTTTTCCTCGGCGCGATGCAGACAGCTTTCCAAGATCGTGAAGTCGATCGGCTTCGCGAGGAAGTCGAACGCGCCCTTCTTCATGACGGTGACGGCCATATCCACTTCACCGTAAGCGGTCAGCAGGATCGTCTTCGGTGTCGGGCGGATGAGGCGGATGTCGTCAATCAGATCCGGGCCGTACTCGCCCTGCAGCTGAACGTCCAGCAGCACGATATCAATCGCGTAGTTCTTGAGGATCTCGCGGGCCGCGGTCAGATTCGAAGCGGCGTGGACCTCGTATCCCTTCATGGTCAGATACTGATCAAACCCCTCACGGAAATTATCTTCATCATCGACAATCATTATTACTGTTTTCATAGCTTCACTTATCCAATCTCATCCGCTGCGGGAAGTAGAATTTCAAACACCGTACCGCCCTGGAAAGAGCGCACCCGGATCGTGCCTTTGTGGGAGGTGATGATCCGCTTGGAAATCGCCAGCCCCCAGCCGTTGCCGTTTTTCTTGGTCGTCATGAACGGCTCGAAGATGTGGTCGATCTTGTCTTCCGGAATGCCCGGACCGTTATCGGACTCGGTGATCATGATCTGCCGGCGTCCGGTCTCACTCTCAACCATGGACAGCTTTAATGTTATCACACCATCGTGCCCATCCAGCGCGTCAACCGAATTTCCGATCAAATTGTTGAGGACCTGTTCCAATGTACGCGGGTCGCCCATGAACTTCGGGAAGTCCTTCGGCGGGTTGAAGTAGCTGGTGATGTTCTTTCTGGCGAAATTCAGCCGCCATTTCTCGAGAATTTCGGAAAGGAACAGGGAGAGGTCGATCTCTTCCTTGTTCAGCGCGATCGGCTTCGAGAAGGCGAGAATATTGCTGACCAGCTGGGAAATGCGTTCGCAGTCGCCGTCAATTCGTTCCGCCGCGGAGACGATGGCTTCGTTGCCCTCCGCCAGGTTGGTGATATTGGCGAGCCAGATGCGCATGTTGTTGACCGGGTTGCGGATCTCATGCGCGAGCAGGGAGGCGAAGTCCCCGAGGAACGCGCGCTGCGTCAGCTGTTCGTTCTTCAATCGGCCTTCCTCGGTTTCGGTTTGGTCGGAAAGCACGAAGATATTGAACTGATCCCCGTCGGCTTCCATCGTGCAGGCCTTGATGCTGCACGGGAAGAGCGTACCGCTGCGGCGGTGCAGATACTTGATCGAAGCCGCGGAGGAGCCGTCGCCGATGAGGGACTGAATCCCGTCGGAGGTGACGAGCAGCTGGTCAAGCTTGTTGCCGACGACCTGCGTGCCGCTGAAGCCGAACATCGTGGCGGCAATCGGGTTGATATACATAATGGAAAGGTTACTGTCGGTGACGATCACGCCTTCGGTGATGTTCGTCAGCACGAGGCTGTTGAGCTCATTCTCAAGGCGGGCCATCTCACCGTCACGGCGCAGGGCCAAGGTGTCATACA
>CAVCBG010000112.1:0-5171 GCA_963600285.1 Anaerovoracaceae bacterium | reverse complement strand
TCCACATTCTCGGATTTCGTCGCCCAGCTGGTTACGAAGCGGACCGCCGTGTGGGTGAGGTCGACGCGGCCCCAGAGCTCGAATTGGTATTTCTCCCGCAGGGTGGCAATCTGGTCGTCGGTGAAGATCGGGAAGAGCTGGTTCGTCGGCGAGTCCACGAGGAATTCGCAGCCGAGGGCCTTGAGCCCTTCACGAAGGCGGACCGCCTGCGCCATGGTGTCGCGGCCGATCTCTTCGTAGAGGCCGTCGCGGAAGAGCTCCGCGAACTGAACGCCGAGCAGCCGTCCCTTGGCGAGCATCCCGCACTGGCGCTTGATCATGTAACGGAAGTCGTCGTCAATGCGCGGGTCGTTGATGACAAGGGCCTCGCCGATCAGGCAGCCCATCTTCGTCCCGCCGATGTAGAAGACATCCGCGAGCTTCGCGAGGTCTTCAATCGTGACGTCGTTTTGTTCGGAAGCGAGCGCCGCGGCAAGGCGGGCGCCGTCCACGTAGAGCGGGATGTGGAACTTATGACAGACTTTGCTGATGGCGGTGAGTTCTTCCTTGCTGTAGAGCGTGCCGAGCTCGGTCGGCTGGCTGAGGTAGACGATGCCGGGCTGGACTTCGTGCTCGTGGGTCTCGTTGTCATAGTGGGCGCGGATCAGGCGCTCGATCTGTTCGGCGTTGATCTTGCCGTTCTCCGCGGGGATGGTCAGGATCTTGTGACCGGTGCCTTCGACCGCGCCGGATTCATGCCCGGCAATGTGGCCCGTGGACGCGGCGACCGCGCCCTGATAGGGACGGAGCGCCGCGGCGATGACGGTGACATTCGCCGGGGTCCCGCCGACCATGAAGTGCACGGCGGCGTCGGGGCGCCCGATGCGCTTGCGGATCAGGTCCGCGGCTTCGGCGCAGTATTCATCCTTGCCGTAGCCGACCGTCTGTTCCAGGTTGGTGCGGTTGAGCGCTTCCATGATTCGCGGATGGGCGCCTTCGCTGTAGTCATTCATAAAGCTGATCATATGTTCCCTTTCCTTTCGCGGATCAAGCGGCCTATAACGGCTGACCGACGACCCATTCACTTGTGTCTTTGTAGATGAACGGCATCCCTTCGCAGAGCTGCGTCACCCAGTTATCGCCGCTGTCCCCGAGCCAATCCTGAATGCCGAAGAACACCAGCACGGCTTCCCCTTCGTAAACCTGACGGCGAATTTCATTCATCGTGTCCTCGTAGCCGTCGCGGACCTGTTCGCTGGAGGGGTCGACCGGGTCAAGCAGCGCGTACGCCCCGCGGTCCGCCCACAGGGAGACCGCCTCGACCTGGTTGGAGTAAATGATCTTGTCCTCCGGCAGCTCGCGGATGATCTGCATCGCGGGCGAGTTCTGCCAGCCTTCCCAGCCCCAGCCGTAGCCGGATTCCGCCATTTCGGGGAGGTGCTTCGCCGTGTCCTGCGCGAAGACCACGCAGAAGAAGACCGCCGCGATCAAGGGCACCGCGGCCGGGATGTAGTCCCGATCGGCAAGCAGTCCGCCGAAGACGGTCATCAGATTGATGAAGCAGACCATGAACGCCGGGAAGAGGATGCGTTCCTCGATGTTCACGGAGGCGTCAAACAGGGAGATCGTCAGCACCACAAACAGCAGGTAGCCGACGTTGAAGAGCAGATAGGTCCAGATCATCACCCACTGCCGCGGCATGGCCTTCGCGCGGCGCACGGCAATGATCAAGAGGACGATACAGAAGATAATTGACAGGGCAAGGAAGCCCGCCGTCCCCCAAGTCATCCAGCCCGCCGGGGTCTCGATCTGCCCGTAACGGGAGGGCCACAGCCAGCGCCAGAAGATCACGACGCCGTGCTTCAGGTCGTCAAGGCTCACCCAGTGGACCAGGATCTGACGGTTGGAGGCGTTCCCGGAGACGATGGCGTTGCGGACAAGCCACGCGGCGATGAGCGGAAGCGAGCCGCCGAACAGGCCGAGGAAGGCGCGTCCGCGCTTGGTCTTCACGAAGATCAGGACGGCGCCGAAGATGGCGCAGAGGGAGACGATGCCGATGTAGCGGGCGAGAAAAGCGCCGCCGCAGGCCAGGCCGCAGAGCAGCCAGTCAAGGAAGCTGCCGGATTCGTATCCCTTCACGAGGAAGATGAACGCGAGCAGCGTGCAGCAGTAATAGACCGGCTCCGACATGGCGTAGAACTGGTAATAGAGATACGGCTGCATGCAGAGGAAAAGCACGCCCGCGAGCAAGCCCGCCCAGCGGTTCCCGGAGCCGATCCATACCAGACGGACCAGGAGCGCGGTGTTGATGACGAAGAAAACGAGGCTCACCCACCACGCCGCCTTCAGACGGTCCACGCCCAGTTTGATGGGCAGGGCGAGGACGATGGAGTAGAGCGGCGGGAAGTTGGTGATCGGCTTCATGGTATTGCCGCCGCTCGCGCGGTAGTAGCCTTTGCCGTTGGCGATGGACTGCGCGCCGTTGATGTAGTTCACGGAGTCGCTGACAAGCCCCACGCCGTAAGGGGTGCATTGAATGAAAATATAGACACTCGCGGCCAGCAGCAGCACGAACAGCACCGCGAAGATGATCTTCGCCGGCTTGTCCGAATGCCGCATGGATTGTTCTTTATTGCCGAATTGTTTATTCATAGGTTCCTCTGTTTAGGGACGGAAGCGGTCATTCGCAGGCGTTCCCCACATGCTCCTCATATGTTCGCGCGAAATTGTGGTAAGGGCTGCCGTCGCAGCGGGCGCGGAAGTAAAGGTAATCCGTCTCCGCCGGATCGATCAGCGCGTCGTAGACCGCGAGGTCCGGATTGCAGATCGGCCCCGCGGGAAGCCCCGACACCACATAGGTATTATATTCCGAATAGACGGAAACGTCCGCTCCGGTGAGCGGCATTTTCCACCACGAATCGCTGCCGTCATCCCAGCCGATGGCGTACTGCGCCGTCGGGTCGGATTCGAGCTTCATCCCCGCGTTCAGGCGGTTGTAAAAGACGGACGCGATCAGCGGGTATTCCTCGGCGGACATGGCTTCGCGGGCGATCATGGAGGCGAGGATCACGCCCTCGCGCAATGTCAGCCCGCGGGCGTTCAGCGCCGCTTCGTAAGGCTCCTTCACCCGTCGGTTGAAGAGCTCCGTGAACTTCGCGAGGAAGACATCGAGCGAAATTCCGCGGCTCATTTCGTAGCTGCCGGGGATCAGGTACCCCTCAAGCGAGGTGTCCCCGGTGGGATGCAGCGCCGCGGGGTAATTCTTCGCCGCGCTGAGGAATTCCCCGCCGGTGAAGGAGAATCCGTTGAGGTCGATGAGCTCCGCGATTTCCTCCAGGCGCATGCCCGGCAGGAAGGAGAAGGTCACGAGGGAGCTCTCCGCCGCGGTGACGGCCTCCGTGACCGCGGGGATGGTCATCGCCCCGGTCAGGACGTAGCGCCCCGGACGCAATCCGCGGTCGGCGCCGCTGTACATCCAGTAGTCGAGCAGGAGCCCCGCGTCGCAGCCGAGTCCCTCGGCGATGGCGTTCGCGGCGGAGGAGGCGGATTGGCTCTCCCCGATCTCGATCACGACCCGCGAATCGGCTTCGCCCGCGGGCTCGGTGAGTTTCTCGGCGTCATCCGCGTGTTCCCAAAGGATGCGCAGACGCTGCGGGGCGGATAAGGTCTCGGCGGGCGTTCCGAAATAGGAAGCCGCCCGGTCGAGGCGTCCCTTCACGGCGAAGATGCCCATCAGGATGAGCAGGACGCCGGCCGCCGCGCCGATGAGAATGAGCTTCGTCCGCTTGCTCACGGCAGCGCGTCCGGGTCGATCGGCGTGCTGTAACTCAGCGCGTCGAGGTAGCTTTGCAAAATCGTCGCCGCGGCGTTCGCGTCCAGGTGGCCGAGCCGTTTGGAACGTCGGACGCCCATCTCCTTGAAGAGGGCGCGGGTGGCTTTCGTGCTGCCGTATTCGTCGTAAAGGAAGACGCGGCCGTCGAAATAGCGTCCGATGGCTTCGGCAAGCTTCGCCGAGTGGCGGGCTTTCGGTCCCTCGGAGCCGTCCTCATTGAGCGGCTGGCCGACGAGAATTTCCTCCGCGCCGACTTCACGGGCCAGGTCCGCGATGGCCTGGGCGTCCTTTTCCTGCTGAACGTGCGGGATGATCTTCAGCGCGGTGGCGCCGATGCCGAGCGGGTCGGATTTCGCGATCCCGATATTCTTTTCGCCGGGGTCTACGGCAAGGATGATTTTCATGGTTCTACCTCCGTTGCGGGCAGAATGCGTACATCAATGTTCTGCGCGGCAAGCGGCATCAGCGGCATCCACGAAGGGAGCAGGCTGATGCGATAGGTTTTGATATGCTCGAGGCCGTCGAGAACGGCGCGCGCCTGCGAAAGCGTCTTGCCGCGGAGCATCGTCTGCAATGCTTCCTCGTTGGTCTCGGGTTCGTAAACTAAGTACTCCGCGCGGACATCCCAGACGGTCAGGCCGTTCCGTTCCGTCGGGCCGGCGAGGATCTGCCAGCCCGTCAGCCCGGCGGTCTGCGCGTCAAGACGGCGGGACTGCGCGGTGATCAGGGCTTCCATGTCGGAGCGGTAGACCGCCTTGACACGGACTTTCAACGTCTGCTGCACGGTCAGGGTGTCGGAGACGTACCCGTACCCCGGGCTGACCGTTTCGCGCACGACCTCCGCGGAGGTCGGCTCGCCGAGCAGGATCAGGCCGTCGGATTCGGGATCGGCCGCCATGGCTTCCTCAACCGCGGCGGGGATCTGTTCGCGGATCACCTGCGCGGCGCGGTCGCGGTCCGCCTCGATCGGGGAGGCATAGATGCCGTCGGAACCGCCGCTCATGGCGTCCGGCTGCTCCACCTGCCAGCAGAGCGATTCGGGATACTGTACGTAGCGGATGGAGCCGGCGGGGACATTGCTCTCGGAACCGCCGCTCACGGCTTCCACGCGGATATTGACCGAGGCCCCGGCGGGGATGGAGACCATGCCGATGGTGGTGAAGCGGATGCCCGCGTTCGCGTCCTCGGACGTGCTCAAGATCACACCCGCGTCCGCGGTGCTCGCGCGGTCGCAGGTGTTCGTAACCCGAACCGTCCCAACGGCAATGGGGGACTCCGCCGCGAGCGTCCCGCTGGAGTCAACCTCCGCGCTCAGGTCGAGGGTGAATTCCTTCTCCACGGTGGGGATGCCGCCGGTGAG
>CAVCBG010000111.1:0-5186 GCA_963600285.1 Anaerovoracaceae bacterium | reverse complement strand
CCTTTCAACTATCGGGCGCTTCAACTCCTCACTCCTCACTCCTCACTCCTCACTCCTCACTCCTCCTTGTTTTCTTAAAAAATCCTCTTGCTTTTTCCTAGGAATCATGTTATAAATTTACGTGATCGTAAAAACACAGGCGAAGGCGGAGGATGGCTTGGTTCGGCCGGTAAACTCCGCGTCAATTGTGTTTCAGGTACTTACTTTACATAAGGAGAATGTTTCAATGAAGAAGTTTTTGATGCTGTTCCTTGCTTTACTCATGGTCCTTAGTCTGGCCGCCTGCGGTTCCAAAGAAGCCGCTACCGAAGAAGCTCCCGCTGCCGAATCCGAAGCCGCGGAAGCCGAAGTAAAAGAAGAAGAATCCGCGCCCGCGAAGACCGCGGCTGACGTGAAGATCGTCCTGCTCCTGCCGGGCGAAATCAATGACCAGGGTTGGAACGCTTCCAACTACGCCGGCGTCGTTGCCTGCAACGAACAGCTCGGCACCAGCATGGAATACGTCGAAGCCGTTGCCGAAGCCGACTTCGAATCCACCTTCCGTGAATATGCCGAACGCGGTTATGACATCATCATGGCCGCCGGTTCCCAGTTCGATGTCGCGGCGCACACCGTCGCCGAGAGCTATCCGAACACCCTGTTCATGAATGTCAACGGCTCCGATTACTCCCTGCCGAACCTCTGCCCGCTCTTCCCGAAGGAATACGAAGCTTCCTACCTGGCCGCTGTTATCGCCGGCAACATTTCCGAGACCGGTAAATTCGGTTTGATCGGCGGCGACCCGAACCAGGCCATGCAGGACCTGATGAATGTCTACGGCAAGACCGCCGTGGAAATCGCCAAGGGCCGCGGTATTGAAGACGCTTCCTACAACCTCCAGTACGCGAACAGCTGGGACGATGTCGCCCTCGGTAAGCAGATGGCCGAAGCCATGATCGATGACGGCGCCGATGTCATGTTCTCTTACGCGAACTCCCTGAGCCTCGGCGTCATTGACGGCGCTGCCGGCAAGGGCGCGAAGGTCGTCGGTTACTCCGCCGATCAGAACGCTGTCGCTCCGGGCACCGTTGTTGCCTCCATCAACTTCGACTACGCCACCATGTACGTTTGGGCCATCCAGTCCTGGCTCAACGGCGAACTGACCGGCGGTCAGATCGTTGAAGTCGGCGTCCCCGAAAACATCTACTTCCCGGTTTATTCCGACGACTGCTCCGACGAAGTCAAGGCCGCCTGCGACCAGGCTGTCGCTGACCTGAAGGAAGGCAAAGTCGATCTGAAGGCCCTCTTCTAAGTTCAAAGGTGTGATGACACACACCGGCATATAGCAACGTAAAAGGTCGGTTGTGGATTTTCCATGACCGGCCTTTCATTTATCACTCGGAGAATTTATGACAGCAATACCGGCAGTTGAATTGCGGCATGTAACAAAATGCTTCGCGAAGGTTGTCGCCAACCACGACGTCTCGTTGTCGGTCTATCCCGGCGAAGTCGTGGCATTGCTTGGGGAAAACGGCGCCGGCAAATCCACCATTATGAAAATCTTATACGGCCTTTACGGAAAGGACTCCGGCGAGATTTTCATCAACGGTGAAGAGGTCACGATCAAATCCCCCGCCGACGCGGTAAATAAGGGTATCGCGATGATTCAGCAGCATTTCTCACTCGTCCCGACGCACACGGCCACGGAGAATATTATCCTCGGCAACGTGAAGGGCGTGATTCGCATCCCCGAATACGATGAGAAAATCAGAAAAATCGCGAAGGATTACGGCTTCGACGTCCCTGTTGACGTCCCCATCGGCAAGCTGGCGGTCGGCCAGCAGCAGAAGGTGGAAATCCTCAAGGCCCTCTACCTCAACACCAACATCCTCATCATGGACGAGCCGACGGCCGTCCTGACCCCGCAGGAGTCCGAGAACCTCATGCAGTTCATCAAGAGCTTCGCGGCCAAGGGGAACAGCGTGGTGTTCATTACCCACAAAATGAAGGAAGTCATGGAAGTCGCCGACCGCATCGTGGTCATGCGTACCGGCGTCGTGGTTGACACGGTGAACCGTGCCGACACCAACGAGAAGGAACTCGCCCGCCTGATGATCGGCGAGGACATTGTCCCGCCCGTGCGTGAGACTTCGGAAGACTTTGAACAGCGCGAGATCGGCCTGAAGGTGGATGACGTCTGCCTTACGGAAAAGCACGTCGGCACGCTCCTGAATCACATCAGCTTTGAGATTCACGACGGCGAGATCTTCGGCATCGCGGGCGTCAGCGGCAACGGCCAGGACGACCTCTGCGATGTCTTGTGCGGGTCGAAACATCCGACCTCCGGCCATGTTTATTTCGGGGACAAGGATGTCACCAACCTGAGCATCCGCAAGCACAATGAGGCGGGGCTCGGCTACGTTCCCTTGGACCGCTACCGCGACGGCATGATCATGGATATGTCTTTGGCGGAAAACATTCTGCTGAAAGGCAGCTTCGACAAGAAGTGGAGCAATCACGGCTTCATCCGTCAGAAGGATCTGGAAAAGTACACGTCGGACATTATCTCCCGCCACCGTGTCAAGGCGACCGGCCCGGGCGACCTGGCCCGCAGCCTCTCCGGCGGCAATCAGCAGAAAGTCGTCCTCGGCCGCGAGGTTGACATTGGGACGAAGCTCGTGATCTTCAACCAGCCCACCCGCGGTTTGGATATGGGCGCGGTGGACCGCATTCATCATGTGATGATGGAGGAGAAGCAGAACGGCAAGGCCCTGCTGCTGATCTCCACGGAGTTGAGCGAGATTTTCGAAATGTGCGACCGCATCGCGGTTATGTACAAGGGTGAAATCATGGGTATTTACCGCAACGGAGAGCTGACCACCGAACAGATCGGTCTCCTGATGGCGGGTGTTAAGAATACGGAGGAGGCCGCATGAAAAAATACAGAAACAGTCTCAACGACCTTCTGTTCAATGTCGGCGCGGTCCTCGTCGGGCTTTTGATCAGCGCGCTGCTGCTGTTCTTCATGAACGTCAACCCCGCCGAAATCATCGGTAAGACGCTGGGGAAGATCTTCGGGGACAAGTACAACATGGGCGAAATTCTGGTGAAAGCCACGCCGCTCATCTTCACCTCGCTGGCCTTCGCCTTCACCTTCAAGGCGAACCTTTTCAACATCGGCGCGCAGGGGCAGTTCTACATGGGCGCGATTGCCGCGGTGTCCATCTCCCTGGCATTGGGGGATAAGCTGCCGACGATCGTGATCATCCTGCTGGTGCTGGTCGCGTCGTTCGCCGCGGGCGCGGCGGCGGGCTGCTTCATCGGCTTCGTCAAAGCGAAATTCGGCGCCAACGAATTCCTGGTCAGTATGATGTCCACGTACGTCATCAGCGCCTTCATGGACTTCCTGCTCCGCACGAGCCTGCAGGAGACCAAGGCGGAATACCTGCAGACGGACGGCATCTCGAAGAACGCTTATCTGCCGAACCTGATCCCCGGCACCCGTGTTCACTGGGGCTTCGTGCTCGCGCTCCTGACGGCCGTCGGGATCTGGGTGCTGCTGAATAAAACCGCCCTCGGCTACCGCATCCGCGCGGTGGGTTTGAATCACAACGCCGCCGAGCTGGGCGGCATCCGCACGGATCTCATTTACATCGTGGCCTTCTCCATCGCCGGCGGTTTGGCCGGTATGGCGGGCTTGACGGAGATCAACGGCATTCAGCATATGCTGCTGCGTGACTTCAACGCCTCCATCGGCTCTTACGGCATCGGCATCGCCATTCTCGCGAACGGCAACCCCATCGGCTGCATCTTCGCCTCCCTGCTGTTCGGTCTGCTGAACGTGATCGGGACGACGATGGGCCGCCTGCCGGGGACCGCGATCCCGGCGAGTATTATTGACCTGCTGGAGGGCATCGTGATGGTGTGCGTCATCGCTTCCTACGCGCTGCGCAGCAAGGTCGCTTATGACCGCGAGAAAAAGCAAATGCAGAAGGAGGGGAAATAACCATGCTGATTAACCTTTTAACCAACGCGATTATGGTCTCCACTCCGCTGCTGCTCGGCTCCCTCGCCGAAGTCTACGCGGAACGGACCGGTATGATGGTGTGCGCGATTGAGGGTATCTTCCTCTTGGGCGCGTGGGGCGGCTTCGCGGGGACGTACATCTCCGGCAGCAGCCTCGTCGGCATTGCCTGCGCGATGATCCTCGGTATGCTCATGGCGGCGCTCTACGCGTACCTGACCGTAACGCTCCGCCAGCAGCAGGTGGTCACCGGTACGGCGATGAACATCCTCGCCGCGGGCATCTGCTCCTATTTCCAGCGCGTGCTGTTCGGCGTCCCCGTCACTCCGCTGCGAATTGAAGCGCTGCCGAAGATCGCTATCCCGCTGCTGAGCAAGATCCCGGTCATCGGCCAGGTCTTCTTCAATCAGAATATCCTCACCTACCTCGGGTATCTCCTCATCCCGGTCGCGGGCTTCGTTCTGTACAGAACCTCCCTCGGCCTGACGCTCCGCTCCACGGGTGAGAATCCCGAAGCCGTCAGCGTCGCCGGTCTGCCGGTGAACCGCATCCGCTTCCTCACGGTCGTCGGCGCGGGCGCTGTCTGCGGCCTGGCGGGGTCGTTCTACACCGTTGGGTACCTCGGCATGTTCACGAGCACCATTATCGGCGGCCGCGGGTGGATCGCCTTCGCGATCTGCTTCCTGGGGAACTGGTCCCCGAAAGGCGCCGTGCTCGGTACGCTTGCCTTCGGTCTGGCGGACTCGATCTCGATCTACATTCAGGCCCTCGGCACCTCGGCGAACTTCCCGCGCGAGCTGGTCATCGCCCTGCCGTACATCCTGACGATCGTGCTCACGATCTTCCGCAAGAACTTCAATGTTCCGGCGAAGCTCGGTGTTCCGTACAGTAAGGAGAATTGATAGCAAAAAAAAGACCGCCCGGTCCCGGGCGGTCTTTTTTTAGTGACCAGAGACCAGTGACCAGAGACCAGATAACGTAATTGGAGCGGGCTTTTAAATGGCGGGCGCGCTTTTCTTCCTGCCGATGTATTATTGCTTTTCCATCGGCAACGGCTGCCGATTAATGTTATCCGGTCTCTGGTCTCTGGTCTCTATCTATCCGGGCTCCGGTCACCGGTCACCGGTCACTGGTCACTTTCAGCTCGAAGTGACTCTTATGAAACTCCAGCAGCCCTTCTTTC
>CAVCBG010000110.1:0-5199 GCA_963600285.1 Anaerovoracaceae bacterium | reverse complement strand
CCTTTCAATACCATCACCGCAATAGCAATCGCCGCGATGATGATGAGGATGATCGTGATGATATCAAGCGTGGTCACCGGGCCGGAGGCGACGCCGGTGGTTTGGTTGGCCTGCAGGGAGCCGAGGAAGTCGTGCAGGACGTGCAGGACCATTGAGGGGACGATGCTGCCGGTGCGGATGTAGAGGGCGCCGAAGAAGACGCCGATGGCGGCGGCGGAGACGGCCTGGATGATGGTGAAGCCGACGGCTTGGCCGGCGAGGACATTGACCATGTGAATGGCGCCGAAGATGATGGGCGTCAGGATCAGGGCGGGGAGATAGCTGCCCTTGTCTTTATACGTCCGCATCATGACGGAAACGGGGAGGACGCGGAAGATGGCTTCTTCAACGGTGCCGGCGCCGAGAGCAAGGCAGACGCCGAGCAGGGTCGGGGCGGCGATGCCGTGGTCAATGTAGGAGATCACCGCCATGATGAGGTCCACCACCAGGAACAGCCCCGCGGCGCGCAGGAATTGATGATCGCGGAGGAAATCGAACGAGATACAGCCCTTGAATTCGGGTCTGAACCAGAATTTGTGGATGAGGAGCAGCAGAACGGCGCTCACGACGCTCAGGAGGCTCACGGCGATGTCCGACTTTCCGAAGATGCCGAAGATCTGATAGAAGCAGAAGCCGTGGATGGTCAGCAGGATGGCGCCGAGGATCGGTTTGCCGAGGATCGGGTGCTTGCGGATCTTCTTCGCCGGGACGGCGGTCGTTTCTTTTTCTTCAATAGGTTCCATATTTTTTACTTCCTTTTTTACAGACTCACGCGCCCGGGAAGGGCGCGCGGGATTTTTATTCGAGATATGCCGCCAGGAGCGAGATCAGCTCTTGGAACCGGATCGGCTTGGCGATGTGGTCGTTCATGCCGGAGGCGAAGGCTTTCCGTTTGTCCTCCTCGAAGGCGTTCGCCGTCATGGCGATGATCGGAATGTCGGCCTTGGCCTTGTCCGGTAAGCGGCGGATCTTCTGCGCGGCTTCGTAGCCGTTCAGGTTCGGCATCTGAATATCCATCAGGATCAGGTCGTAATAACCCGCCTCCGCCTGTTCCAGCATGGAGATGCAGACGACGCCGTCTTCCGCGCGGTCGACCTTCAGCCCGGTCTCCTCAAGAATGGTCGTCGCGATCTCCGCGTTCAGGTCGTTATCCTCCGCGAGGAGAATGCGATGCCCCTCGAAGCGGACCTTTTCCTCGGCCATGATCTTTTCGGCGTCCGGGTTGAGAACGGCGTCGTCGGCGATGCGGTGCGGCATCGTGATCGTGAAGGTACTGCCCTTGCCGAGCTCGCTTTCGACCGTGATCGTGCCGTGCATCAGGGTGACGAGGTTCTTCACGATCGGCATGCCGAGGCCGGTACCGATGACGCGGCTCTCCGTGCTGTTATGCTCTCTGGAAAACTCCTCGAAGATGTGCGGGATGAAATCCTCCGACATGCCGACGCCGGTATCGGAGATGCTGGTTTGGAAGGTGGCGAACCCTTTCTTCGGCGAAGGCAGCTCGACGGTCTTCATCGTGATGGTGCCGCCCGCGGGCGTGTATTTCACCGCGTTGCTCAGGATGTTCAGCAGGATCTCGCGGAGTTTCGTGTGGTCCACGAACACGTTGGGATGCTGCACGTCGGCGGTTCTATTGAATGTAAGGCCTTTCTCCTTCATCTGGTTGTCGAAGACGGCGGCGACGGCGTCATTGAACTCGTGAACGTTGCCGACAGACTCGTCCAGCGTTTCCTTGCCGCTCTCGATCCGCGCCATTTCCAGAACGTTGTTGATCAGGGAGAGCAGGAACTCGTTGGAGTACTTGATCTTGTCAATGTAGCCCTCCGCGGCCTTTTTGTCATCCAGGTGCTTCTCGAGCAGGTCGGTGAAGCCGATAATGGCGTTCATCGGCGTACGGATGTCGTGGGACATGTTGAAGAGGAAATTCGTCTTCGCCTTGCTGGCCGCTTCGGCGATCTCCAGACGCGCTTTGGTGTCGGCGCGTTCATGCGACTCGGTAACGTCGCGGCCGAGGAGGTTGAGAATGGGCTCGCCGTCGCTGTCATAACCGGTGAAGACATTGAGCTCGTGCCACTCAATGCCGTTCTCGGCCCGCTCAGGGACTTCGACCGTGCCGATGTAGCCGGTCGGCATGTTCTCACCGCGGTAGGTTTCGAGGGTGAGGAATTTCAGGCTGTTCTCCAGATATTCGGGCAGGACGACTCTGTGGAACCAGTCCAAAACCACCTCGTAGTTATCATGTTCCTTGATGAACTTGACCGTCTCGGTGAGGCCCGTACCGGTGATCAGGGTGTATTTGCCCGTGTTGATATTGACCGTCATGTCGTAGCTGTAAAGCATCTGCGTGATGCCGGAGAGCAGCTGGTCTTTACCGAACGCGGCACGCAGTTCCTTCTCGCGGCGCGCCAGACGTTCATGGTCTTCGGTGATGTCGCGTCCGAGAATGTTGGCGGTCGGCTGACCGTTCTCATCCGAGCTGAGGAAGATATTGATCTCGTGCCATTCAAGGCCGCTGCCGTCATCGGCGGAGTATTCCAGACGGCCGATGTAGCCCTTTTCGCCGACCCGCTTCCGCAGGGACTCAAGGCTCGAGAAGGTCTCGTACGGCGCCTTGAACTCCTCGCTGACGTAGGTGATCTTCTCCTCGAAGGCTTTGTCGTAATCATCCGTGGCTTCGAAGATGCGGACGAAGTTCTTCATGCCGGTGCCGAGGATCAGGCTGTATTTGCCGGTGTTGAGATTCAGCGTCAGGTTGTAGCTGTAAAGCTGCTTCGTGATTTGCGAAAGGATCTGGTCCTTGGCGGCAATCGCGCGGATCTCGTTCTCGCGCAGTTCCTGCGCCTTGCGCGCTTCGGTAATGTCGCGGCCGAGAATGTTCGCGGTCGGTTCGCCGTGCTCGTTCGCGCCGAGGAAGACGTTGATCTCATGCCATTCCAGGCCGCTGCCGTCATCGGCGGAGTATTCCAGCTTGCCGATGTAACCGGTCTCGCCGGTTCGGTTCCGCAGGGAATCCAGGCTGGAGAGGCTCGTGAACGGCTGCTTGAATTCATCGCTGACGAAGGCGATCTTCTCCGCGAAGGCCTTGGCGTAGTCATCCGTGGCTTCAAAGATGCGGACGAAGTTCTCCATGCCGGTGCCGAGGATCAGCGTATATTTGCCGGTGCGGAGGTTCAGCGTGAGGTTGTAGCTGTAAAGCGTTTTGGTGATTTCCGAAAGGATGCGGTCCATGGCGGCAACCGCGCGGATCTCGTTCTCGCGCATTTCCTGCTCGCGGCGGGTTTCCGTAATGTCGCGGCCGAGGACGTTCGCGATGGGCTCGCCGAATTCGTTCGAGCCCATGAACAGGTTGATTTCCTGCCAGCGGCGTTCGCCATTCTCGCGCGTGGAGGTGGTTGTGACGCTGCCGATGAAGCCGGAGCGTCCGCGCAGCTTTTGAAGCGCCGCGACGCCGCAGAGGTTCTCGACCTTCTCGGCGGATTCCTTCTCCATCGCGCGCAGGATATTGTTGATCGTCAGGACGTAATCATCCGACATCCGCATGACCGACACCGCCTGGTCGCAGCCGGTTCCGGTGATGAGGGTGTATTTCCAAGTGTTGAGGTTGACATTGAGGTTGAAGCTGTAAAGCTGTTTCGTCAGGCCGGAAAGGAGGCGGTCTCTGGCCGCGGCGGCTTTCTGCGCGAGTTCACGCTGTTCCTGACGGTTGTGCGCTTCGGTAATGTCGCGGCCGAGGATGTTCGCGACCGGGTTGCCGTACTCATCGGAGCTGAGGAAGACGTTGACTTCGTACCACTCCGCGCCGTCTTCGGTGTTCGTGCTGTATTCCAGGTTGCCGATGAAGCCGCTGCGGTTCCTGCGGTTCCGCAAAGTGTCCGGGCCCGCGAGGTCTTTGAGCTGTTCAATGAAATCGGGGCGGATCATCCGCAGAATGCGGGAGAACGCCGTGGTGTAGTCGTCCGTCGTGCGGTAAATGTTCCGAACCCGCTTCATGCCGGTGCCCTCGATCATGGAGTACTTGCCGGTGTTCAGGTTCAGGGTGATGTTGTAGCTGTAAAGCATCTTCGTGAGGTCGGAGAGGATGCGGTTCTTGGCGGCCGCCGCCTGCAGCTCACGGTTGCTTTTCTCGGAGAGCTCGTGCGCCTCCGTGACGTCGCGGCCGAGGATATTGATGACCGGCTTGCCGCGGTGATCCCGCGCGGCGAAGACATTGATTTCATGCCACTCGTAGCTGTCCTTGTCCGGGTACAGCACCGGGAATTCAAGCGTGCCGACGTGTCCGCCGCGTCCGTCCAATTGGCGCAGGTTTTCCGGGCCGATGAGTTTCTCCACCTTGTCTTGATAAGCGGGGTGAACGAAGGAGACGTTCTCCTTCTCCGCGTCGGCGAAGTCGGTATGCGCCTGATAGACGGCGACCGTGCGTCCCATGCCGGTGCCGATGATGAGCGAGTATTTCCCGGTTTCCGGGTCGAGGGTGATGTTGTAAGCGTAAAGGAGCTGGGTGATCTGCGCCAGCGTCCGGTCGTCGGTCTCTTCATTCTCGGAGAGCCATTGGCGGTAGCTCCTGCCGACGAAGCTGTTGATGACGGATGAAAGCAGCGCCTTCGCGGCCTCGATCTCTTCACGGGACTTGGGCTTGATCTGAGAATATTCGTACCGCAGATGTTCCTCGTCAACCTGACAGGCGGCCGCGAGTGCCTTGAAGTCGGGTTCGTCTTTCTCCTCGAGCTTCTCCTGTCCGCAGATGGCATACGCGATGGTCTGCCCGCTCGGGAGGTTGATCGGGACGGCGAAGTTATACAATCCGCCGTGGCAGCGGAAGAGTTCGGCGTTGTGTTTGCAGTGCAGGCACGCTTCGAAGCCGGCTTCCGTGGAGCGGATCAATTCGCAGTATTTGGAAAAGCCGTAGTTTTTGGTGATGTATTGTTGTTCGTCGTCACGGACGATGGCGGACATGTGCGAGGTGACTGTCCAGTCGGACAATATCCGCTCGAATTCCGCCATATCACAGAAATCGGATAATTTCAGTTTCATAATGATTTCTCTTCCCTACGGCAACAAAGATTCTCGACAGCGTACGCTGGGGTGAGTGCAGGTAGTAATAATATCATTATATCAGAAAAATGGTTATACGATATGGGAAAACAGGGAGGAGTTAGGAGT
>CAVCBG010000109.1:0-5242 GCA_963600285.1 Anaerovoracaceae bacterium | reverse complement strand
GAGCCCGTGAACGAGGACGTCAAGAAGGCGCAGGAAGCTGCCGAAGCCGCCGTCAAACAGGCGGAAGCGGCCACCGAAGCTGCGGTGAAGCAGGCCGAGGAAGCCGCGGAAAAGCCGGCGGAGGACACCACCGAAGCCAAGGCTGAAAATGAGAAAGAAGGAGCGGAATAATGAATTTCTTCACGCTTTTCAAAGAGGCAATGTCGAATATCCTTGCCAACAAAACCCGTTCATTCCTGACCATGCTCGGTATCTTCATCGGCGTCGCCGCGGTCATCGCGATGATGTCCATCGGTGAAGGCGCGCAGAACACCATTACCGACGCCATGAGCTCCCTGGGTACGCAGACGCTGTACATCACCCCGGGCAACTTCACGGAGAACGTCCGCAACGCGCAGGACCTGACCAATGATGATGTTGACGCCATCGCGGCGCTGGACTGCGTTGAGATGGTCGCCCCGATCGTCTCCCAGAGCTACATGCTCTCCCAGAGCAACGGCAACACCGTCAGCGCGACCGTTACCGGCGTTGTTCCGGATTATCAGACCATTGACAACTATTCCGTTGCCCAGGGTACGTTCATCACCGAGGACAACATCAATAATAAAGAGATGGTCGTCGTCATCGGTACCGAGATCAACGACTCTCTGTTCGGTGATGAGAACTACCAGTCCGTCGGCGAGACCATCCGTATCATGGGCCAGCCGTACCGCATCATCGGCGTCCTTGCCGAGAAGGGTTCTTCCTCCCTCGGCACCAGCCAGGACCAGAGCGTGTTCATCCCGCTCTCCACGGCGCAGTCCCGTCTGATGACCCGTCAGAAGAACTCCGTCAGCACCATCAACGCGCTGATCAAGTCCGACGTCTCCGTCTATGACGCGGAAGATGAAATTGAATCCCTGCTGCAGGACCGCCACGGTATTTTCGAGGGCAACCCGAATGACTTCACCATCATGAACATGCAGGAAATGGTGGACGCCCTCGGCGACATCATGGGCACCTTCACTCTGTTCCTCGGCGGTGTGGCGGCGATCTCCCTGCTGGTCGGCGGTATCGGCATTATGAACATTATGCTCGTCACCGTTACCGAACGTACCCGCGAGATCGGCCTCCGCAAGGCGCTGGGTGCCAAGAACAGCGACATTCTCGCGCAGTTCCTGGTGGAATCCTCCGTGCTCTCCCTGGTCGGCGGCCTCTTCGGCATCGTCTTCGGCCTCGCGCTGGCGTTCGGTATCGCGAAAGTCGCCGGCATGCTCGGCACCACGATCGGCATTACCATCAACCCGCTGATCGTGATCGGCTCCGCGATCTTCTCGATGGCGATCGGTTTGATCTTCGGTGTCGCCCCGGCGAATCAGGCTTCCAAGCTGGAACCGGTTATCGCCCTGCGCTCCGAATAAGTTTTGAAATGAATGAATTACGGTGGACGGCATGAAAAAATTCTTTGAAAAGATCAAAAAAGGCTCGAAGTCGCTGTATTGGCAGCTGGTGCTGACCTTGACGGTGACGTGCTTCATGGCCTGTCTGATCATTCTTGCCGCCCGCTGTATCAGCGCGGTCGAGGATTACGCCAAGATGGACAGCGGCTCCCTCCTCGCGGGCGCTGTTCAGGAGATCACGACCAACCCCGGGTTCTCCGAGTTCAGCCTCAACCGCCTGAAGGAATATAAGAATGAGGAATCCGGAGAGCCGCAGCCCCTGCCGGAAGGCGTGGATCCCGACGGATTGATCGACCCCGAAAAGATGATCGACCTCGGGATGCTCACCCACGACCGCGAGCTTGACTTCCGTTACTTCCCGCAGGATGCGATGTGGATGATGTACATCGACTCCGAAGGCAGCATCTACCCCATCATCCGCCGCGGAAAGGGCCCCGATGAAGGACAGGATGAAAACAAATATCAGTTCAACGTCGACGAGATCATTGCCAAAGGGCGCGAGCTGATCGAACGCTCCGGCGGCGGGCAGGTCATTGTCCCCGACGGCGAGGCTTCCGAAGCGCTGATCCCGCACACGGATCCGGAGACGGGCAAGGACGGTTACTTCTTCATCTATGTCGACAAGCCGGAGAAGACCGGCATGATCATGTCGATCGTGAAGGTATCCGTCGAGGAGATGCTCCCCGTCATCATCGCGGTGGTCATCATGAGCATGATTCTCGGCATGACCTTCTCGAAGGGCTGGGCGCTGTGGTTCGAAAAGGTCCGCGCGGCCATGGACGCTTGGGAACAGGGCGACTTCTCCAAGAAGATCGACGTTCACGAGGTCCCGGTCGTGACCGAATGGCAGGAGCTCGGCGAACAGCTGAATGAGATGTCCGAGCAGATGGAGCAGGTCGTTGAGACGCGCAAAGAGCTGGCCGCCTCGGAAGAGCGCAACGCGCTCGCCCGGGAGCTGCACGACAACATCAAGCAGCAGCTCTTCTCCATCAATATGAACCTCGGCGCCGTCCAGGCGCTCGCGAAGAAAGACGACCCGCGGGCCATGGAGAAGCTTGAGCTCTCCACCCAGATGACGCAGCAGGCCCTGATGGACCTTGACCAGCTCATCGGGACCATCCGGGCGCCGTCCATGAAGGACAAGCGCTTCTATCGGGAGCTTGACAAGCTGACCTCGAACTGGCAGAAGAGCAGCGGCATTACGCTCGAGCTCGACATTGCCGACGCGGAAACGATCACCGACGAGGAGACCTCCGCCGCGCTCTACAGAATCTGCCAGGAAGGGCTCTCGAATATCCTCCGCCACAGTAAAGCGGACAAAGCCCGCCTGTGGCTGAAAGCGGATGAGATCGGGATCGACCTGCTGATCAAAGATAACGGCATCGGCTTCGACCTCTCCGACGAGAAGATTGGGATCGGCCTCGAGTCGATTCAGGAACGTGTAAAGAAACTAAACGGGACAGTTGATATTCAATCCGGACCGGGCGGAACGGCCATCAAGATTTATATTCCGCGAAAAGTGAGTGTGTAAGATGTTTGGTTGTATGCTTTCAAAATGGGAAACTTCCGAGCCCGCCGGCGGGGACGAGTCGAAGATCTCCGTCCTGCTCGTGGATGATCATCCGATCGTCCGCAACGGCGTGAAATCCTACCTTGACACCCAGGATGATATTGAGGTGATCGGTGAAGCGTCCTCCGGTGAGGAAGCAATCGAATTCGTCAAGAACAATCTGCCGGATGTCGTCCTCATGGACCTCCTGATGGAAGGCATGAACGGCGTCGAGGCCACGAAGATCATCAAGCAGATGTGCCCGTCGGTTCAAATTGTCGTGCTGACGTCCCATCATGATGACTCCCTGGTCTTCCCCGCCATGAAAGCCGGCGCGCTCTCTTATGTGCTGAAGGTCATCAGCCCGGAAGAGCTGGCGAACGTCATCCGCATGGCAGCCAAGGGCACCGCGATCCTCTCCCCGGAGATCGCGAAGGTCCTCATGGATGAGCTGCACGACAAAAAAGGCGAAGAGCGCAATCCCTTCGCCGAACTGACCGAACGTGAATACGAAGTATTAAAGCTGATCGCCCAGGGCTCCAACAACGCGGAGATCGCGCAGCAGCTCTTCATCACGGATAAGACCGTGAAGGGCTACGTCTCGAACATCCTGCATAAACTGCACCTGGCGGATCGCACGCAGGCGGCCGTTTATGCCTGGCGTGAAGGCTTATTTGAAAAATAGGAAGGAATTACAGCAGCAGAATGAAAAACAGCAGAATTCCGGATAAAAAGAAAATCATGAAACGGCTCACCGCGGGCTTGGCGGTGCTGCTGACACTCTCCATGAGTGCCTGCGGAGCCCTGCCTACGCCTACGCCGGGCGGGATGAACCAAACGCAGATGACGATCCCCGTCGTCCGCGGGAACATTGACGCCACGATGAGCTTCATCGGCAACGTGAAATACAACCAGTCCGCGACCCTGACCTGGAAGACGGCGGGCGTAGTCGATAAGATCTACGTTCAGGCCGGCGACGAGGTCAAGCAGGGCGATATCCTCGCCGAGCTCGCCACGGATTCGCTTGATTCGTCCGTCCTCCTCGCGGAGAAGACGATGATCGAGCAGGAAGAGAACCTCGAGGACGTTCAGGAGTCCACCAACGCGAAGATGCAGGCCTACGTCACCCTTTCCGAAAAGGAAGAAGCGCTGAAGACCGCGAAGCTGGAACAGGAAGCCCTCTATTATCCCCGCGCGACGCAGCAGGATAAGGAGCTCGCTTGGGATACACTCTCCCTCGCCAGCATGAACTTCAACTACGCCAAGCAGGATTACGACGCCCTCGTTGATAACAACGTCGGTTGGGAAGGCGAGGAGCCGTCCAGGACCGTCTCCATGTTCGGGCGCACCATGACCTTCGGCGGCAACTCCGAATCCGCCCGTGAGCGCAAGTTCAACGAATATGTTGAGACCTACGACACCCTCGTCAGCGCCTATGAAGACTACGTCTGGACCTCCGGCGAGCCGACCGATACGGATTACGCCGTGGCTGAAGGTAAAGTCCGCGTGGCGCAGATGGAATACGACGAAGCGCTGAAGGAATACCTCTCCTACGAGCAGATCCCGCGCGCCAAGGATGTCAGCGCCGCTCAGGCGAGCCTGAACACCGCGGAGACGAACTACAATAAGCGCTACATCATCGCTCAGTTCGACGGCACCGTCACTTCCGTAAGCGCGGAAGAAGGCCACTACGTGACCAAGGGCACGACCGCGCTCCGCATTGATGACAAGAGCAGCATCTACATCCCGATCGACATTCCGGAACTGGATGTGACCTCCGTCTACAACGGCGTGCAGGTTGAGATCACCCTCGATGCCGTCTCCGGCAAGACTTACCACGGCACGATCTACACCGTCGCGACCGCTACCGAAAGCTCGACTTACAACACCTCGTTCTCCGCGACAGTCCTCGTGGACGACCCGGACGATCAGATGTTCGCGGGCATGACGGCCGAAGTCAGCATGCCGCTGAGCACGAAGGAGAACGTCCTCCTCGTCCCGAGCTCCGCGTTGAGCTACGATGACAACAAGGTCACCCTGACCGTTGCCGGTGATGACGGCGAGAACAAGACCGTCGAAGTCAAGGTCGGCACCGTCTCCGGCAGCATCTCCGAGATCACTTCCGGGGACATCAAGGAAGGCGACATGATCGTGGTCAGCTCCGTCAGCACGGAAGCGCTTGAAGCGCTCGGCCTCGACCCCGCGGATTACATGACCGGCCCGATGGGCATGCCCGAAGGCGCGGCTCCGTCCG
>CAVCBG010000108.1:0-5255 GCA_963600285.1 Anaerovoracaceae bacterium | reverse complement strand
GACTTCGGAGGCTGGTTCTCGACCTTGTGCTGCAGGGAGACGAAGATCAGAACGCCGAGGGTCGCGAGGTACGGGAGCATCTTGAAGAGCTCCTGGGAGCTGCGGGTCAGGCCGCTGATGTAGAAGTACATCCAGGAGAGCATACCGAAGAGGTAGGAGCCCCAGATCGCGCGGGCAGGACGCCAGGAGGCGAAGATGACGAGGGCGACGGAGAGCCAGCCCAGGCCTTCGATCAAACCGGCGCTGTCCCAAGTACCCTTCACGTAGTCCATGACGTAGTAGAGACCGCCGAGACCGGAGATGCCGGCACCGACACAGGTGGAGAGATACTTGTACTTCGTGACGTTGATACCGACCGCGTCGGCAGCCGCCGGATCTTCACCGACAGCGCGGAGGTTCAGACCGACGGAAGTGCGGTTCAGGAACCAGCGGACGAGGAAGGCGAGCAGGATCGCGACATACGCCAGGAACCCGTAGGAGAAGAGAATATCGCCGACGACAGGGATGCCCGAGAGGAACGGGATCTTCGTGCGGATGGCCTTACTGGTGACGAGAACATTGATCTGGCCGACGCCGCCCGCGAGTTTGTTCAGGGAACCGCCGTAGAAGTTCGCGAAACCGCTGGCGAAAATGTTGAAGGCCAAGCCCATAATGTTCTGGTTGCAGCGAAGCGTTACCGTCATGAAGGCGAAGAGCAGACCGCTCAGCATGGAGGCGATAATCGCGCAGACAACAGCGATGATCACGCAGAGCAGCGGGTTGGCCGCGTCTCCCATCGCGCGTTCATAATAGAAGGTGCCGATCAAGCCGGCGATACCGCCCATGAACATGATGCCCGGGACGCCGAGGTTCAGGTTGCCGCCTTTTTCCGTGAGGATTTCGCCGACAGCACCGAAGAGAATGACGGTACCGAAGACTACAGACGCATTAATCAGTGAGATAAATTGTGTCATTTCGCCACCTCCTTATTATGGGAACCGCGGAAATTGACTTTGAAGTTGACAAAGAATTCAGAGCCGAGCAGGAAGATCAGGATGATGCCTTTGACAATGTTGGAAACGTAGTCCGAAAGCTGATACTGGGAAGCGATCTGCATCGCGCCTTTTTCAAGGAAGACCAGCAGCAGGGAGACAATCGCCATGACGAAGGAGTTGAACTTGGACATCCACGCCACAATAATGGTGATGAAGCCGCGTCCGCCGGCAGTATCGGTGGAGATGGTGTGACCGGCACCGGCAACCGCGAGGAAGCCCGCGACGCCGCAGATCGCGCCGGAGAGGAGCATGGTGCGGATGATGATCTTCTTGACATCCATCGCGCAGTAACGGGCGGTGTTTTCGCTGTCGCCGACGACCGCGATTTCAAAACCGTGCTTCGTGTACTTCAGATAGACATAGATGAAGATGGTCAGGACGGCAACCAGGAGCACATTCAGCAGATACTGCTGACCGGCAATGCTCGGGAACCAGCCGAACTTGGAGCGGGAGTTGATGATGCCGACGGTGTTGGAACCGTACGGGTTTTCCCACTTGGCAACGAAGAACGCTGTCAGACGGATGGCGATGTAGTTCATCATCAGGGTGAACAGGGTTTCATTCGTGTTGGAAAGAGCCTTGAAGAGACCCGGGAAGAAGCCCCAGATCGCGCCGGCGATCGCGCTGGCGATGAACATGATGACGAGGGCGAGCCAGTTCGGCATCGTCTGCGGCAGATAGAGCATGCAGGCAGCCGCGGCGATACCGCCGACCAGAACCTGGCCTTCAGCGCCGATGTTCCAGAAGCGCATCTTGAAAGCGGGCGCCAGACCGAGGCCGATGCAGAGCATCATCATGGTGTCGCGGATGGTGACCCAGACGCGTTTGTTGGTGCCGAAGGCACCGTTCCACATGGAGCCGTAGACCTTCAGCGGGTTCAGCTTCGTGATGCCGAAGATGATCAGCGCGCAGATGATAAGGGCAATCAGAAGGCCGATCAAACGGATTCCAAGCGACTTCCACATCGGGATAGCGCCGCGCTTGGAAATGCGGATCAAAGATTGTTTTTTGTTATCCTCGTTCATTATGCCTCCTCAGTGCTGCCCAGATGGGTCATCAGCAAACCGACTTCTTCCTTACGGGTGGTACGTCCGTCAACGATACCGCTGACCTTACCCGCGCAGAGCACCAAAATACGATCGCAAAGCTCAAGCAGAACATCCAGGTCTTCACCGACGTAAATGACCGCCACGCCCTTTTCCTTCTGTTCATTCAGCAGGTTGTAGATCGTGTATGAGGTGTTGATATCCAGACCGCGGACCGCGTACGCCGTCATCATCAGGGACGGTTTGGAAGCGATTTCACGGCCGACCAGGACCTTCTGGACGTTACCGCCGGAGAGGCGGCGGACCGGGGTCTTGATGCTCGGGGTGAGGACTTCGAGTTCGTCAACAACTTCCTCGGCCAGCTTGGTCGGGGCTTTGAAGTCGAGCATCGGGCCCTTGCCGTTGGAATAGCTCTTGAGCATCATGTTCTCAGCGAGGTCCATGTTGCCGACGAGGCCCATACCGAGGCGGTCTTCCGGAACGTAAGCGAAGCTGACGCCCATATTCTTGATGTCGATCGGGGAGCAGCCAACCAGCTCAACGGCTTCCGCACTGTCTTTGAGCGATGTGTATTTAATGCTCGCGCCCGGTTCAATCTTCTGCAGACCGGCAATCGCTTCAAGCAGTTCCTTCTGACCGGAGCCGGAAATACCCGCGATACCGAGGACTTCACCGCCGTAGGCTTTGAAGGAGACGCCGTCAAGTTTCGTCACGCCGTAGATATCCTTGACAGAAAGGTTCTGCACATCAAGGCATTCTCTGCGTTCTTTGACGTCGCTGCGGGCAATGTTCAGTTTCACCGCGTGGCCGACCATCATATCGGTCAGTTCCTGCGGGTTGGTTTCTTTCGTCTTCAGCTCGCCGATATAGTCGCCCTTGCGAAGGACAACGACGCGGTCGGAAATATCCATAACTTCATGCAGTTTATGGGTAATGATGACAACAGCCTTCCCGTCTTCTTTCATGTTGCGGAGCACGACAAAGAGTTTCTGGGTTTCCTGAGGAGTCAGGACAGCGGTCGGTTCATCCAGAATGAGGATGTCAGCGCCGCGGTAGAGCTGCTTGACAATTTCCAACGTCTGCTTTTCGGAGACGGACATGTCATAGACTTTTTTATCGGGGTCAACCACGAATCCGTAACGGTCGCAGAAATCCTTGACTCTGCTGCGGACATTCTTGAGGTCAACCAACCGGCCTTCATTCAAGCCGAGGATAATGTTTTCAGCGGCGGTCATGACCTCGACCAGCTTAAAGTGCTGATGGATCATACCGATGTGGAGACGGAACGCGTCGCTCGGGTCGTTGATGACAGCGAGTTTGCCGTTCACGTAAATGTCACCGCTGTCCGGGGCGTAAATGCCGGAGAGCATATTCATCAGCGTCGTTTTGCCGCTGCCATTCTCACCTAACAGAGCCAGGATCTCGCCGTAGTTGATATCCAGGCAAATTTTATTGTTGGCCAACACCACGTCGAAAGTCTTCGTGATATCTACCATTTTTACAGCATTCTTAGTACTCAAGGGAGCATCCTTTCCCTAAATGAAACGCATAATGTTTTCCGCAGCCATCACGGAAGTCGGAATACAGAAGGTACTTCCCCTTACGAGGGCCGCGTTATCGAAAACGCGCTTCATCATTGTCCGACAAATTTATTTTCAGATAGAAATGTTCGGGGAGGAGCACTCCCCGAACATTTTATAAATTCAGATTACTCGTTGGTCAGTTCGGTGATGCCGTCGATGCGGAGGCTGAAATACGGAGCGGAGATGACTTCGGATTCATGGAAGACACCGTCGATGATGACTTCTTCGGAATCAGGAGTCCAGTCGCCGTCGGTATCCAGAGCGAAGGCGGAGGTAACGGTTTCGCCGTTGACAGTGAAGTTGGCGGTATCGAAGATGTTCAGGGTGCCGTCTTTGATGCCGGCGATCGCGGCTTCAACAGCTTCGGCAGTACCTTCGGCGCATTCAACACCGAGGTCGGAGATCTTCACAGCGTCGTGAGCATAACCGGCGGAGTAGTCGGTCGGGAGGTCTTCACCCTTGATGTAGTACTGGATCATCGGGGTGTAGAGAGCAGCCCAAACGTTCTGAGCGGAGGTCAGAGCAGCGGTCGGGGCAACAGAGCGCATATCGATGTTGTAGCCGACGGAGTAGACAACGGAACCTTCGTCCTTGACAGCCTGGATGGCGGACGGAGCGCCGGTGGAATCAGCATGCTGGCCGATGATGACGCAGCCGCGAGCCATAAGAGCGTTGGCAGCTTCAGCTTCAGCGATCGGATCATACCAGGAGTTGGTGTACTGGACATCCATGTAGGCTTCCGGGACGATGGAGCGGATGCCGAGGAAGAAGCCGGTGTAACCGGAGACAACTTCAGCGTACGGGTAAGCGCCGACATAACCGATGTGAGGATCGGTAACGGTACCGGCATCCATGAGCTCCTTCAGCTTCATACCGGCAACAACACCGGAGATGTAGCGGGATTCATAGGTGTGCGGGAACATGTTGGAGAAGTTGTCGAGGCCGGACTTCCAAGCGGTGTCGCCGGTGCTGGCAACGAACTGGACTTCCGGATATTCGGAGGCAGCCTGTTCCATGTAAGCCTGATGGCCGTAGGAGTCGGAGATGATGAGGCCGCAGCCCTGCTCGGCAAGGTCAACAGCGGCGTCGTAGCATTCCTCGGTTTCAGGAATGTTGTATTTGAAGATCAGGTTATCGGTAGAAAGGCCGAGAGCTTCGAAAGCGCCCTGGACACCTTCGATATGAGCCTGGTCGTAACCGGAGTTCTCATCATGGACGAGGATGACACCGACTTTGAGATCATCGGCGGAGACGGCGCTGATGGCGGTCAGCAGCACCACGAGGACAAGAAACAACGACATTAATTTTTTCATCTTGATTCTCCTTATAAATCTATTCGGCACACCCGCGGCATGCCTTTGTCACTGTTGGACAAGGTCCCGATCAATTCAATTGACCGACAACCATTCGTACTATTAAATTTACTCGAAAACTGATAATTGTCGGTCATATGGTAAGCGGACAAATATCATATTCTTTTAATAAGTATTCTTTAATATGGCGAACAATCGACTCAAATACAGCGCTCCCGGGCTGTCGCAGGGATGTGTTTTGTGTTCGGCTTTTGACGAGCGGAATCTTGTTTGAACAAT
>CAVCBG010000107.1:0-5285 GCA_963600285.1 Anaerovoracaceae bacterium | reverse complement strand
CCGTTCAGATTATCGAGAGTTGAATTAATTCGAAGAAGTAATAAGCCGCCGGCATCGCGAAGAAGCAGGAGTCGAAGCGGTCAAAGAAACCGCCGTGCCCGGGGATGAGATTCGAGGAATCCTTCACGCCGAAGCAGCGTTTGATCATGCTTTCGCCGAAGTCGCCGAAGGGCCCCGTCAGCGCGATGGTGAGCCCGAGCAGCGCGGCCTGTTTGACGGTGAGAATTGCTTTCACCGGCGGGATGATCAACGCGGCGAGCACGGCAATCAAAATCGTGAAGAGAATGCCCCCGGCGAGGCCTTCCCAAGACTTCTTGGGGCTGACGACCTTGAGCATCTTATGCTTGCCGATGCGCCGTCCCACAGCGAAGGCGCCCATATCCCCAACCCAGATCAGAAGCAGAACCAGAATGAATCTCACGGCGCCGTTGGGTAACTGACGGATCGAGATCATGTAGCCGCCCAGCCAGCCGATGTAGACCATACCGGTCGTGAGCACGGTGAAGCTCAGCGCGGATTTCGGTACGCCCTCTTCGCACAGCAGCGTCCCGCAGAGGATGGCCGCCATGATGCAGGCGGTCAGGATGCGGTGAGAGGCGCCGATTCCGAGGAACCAGCGGGCGAGGATGAGGACAATCACGGAGATGATCAGCACGGTGAGCGGGATGCGCATCCCGTCATGCTGATCGAAAAGACGCCCGAATTCCCAGGCGGAGATGCCGCAGATCACAAGGACGATGGCGAGAAACACCCAGCCCCCGATGAGGGCGGAGCCTAAAATCACCGGCACAAATACGCAGGCGCTGAGAACTCGGGCTTTCATATTGTTGTTCGTAATTATTTCACTTTCCCGAAACGGCGGTCCCGCTTCGAGTATTCATAGATTGCTTTCAAGAGCTCTTCCCGGTTGAAGTCCGGCCAGAGCGTTTCCGGGAATTCCCATTCGGAATAAGCGGTCTGCCAGAGCAGGAAGTTGCTGAGGCGCTGCTCGCCGGAGGTACGGATCACGAGGTCCGGGTCCGGGGTGCCGGCGGTGAAGAGATAATCGCTGATGGATTTCTCCGTCACGTCTTCCGGCTTCACGCCGTCGGCGATCATCCGGCGCACCGCGTGCATGATCTCATTGCGGCTGCCGTAATTCAGCCCCACGGAGAGGACCAGGCGGTCGTTGGTCTTGGACTGCTCCACCGCTTCGTCGATCTCATCCAGCAGGTCCTGCGGAATGCCTTCGCGCTGGCCGAGGTGGATGATGCGGACGCCTTCCTTGCGCAGCTCGAGGAACTCGTTCGTGAAGGCCTGGTGGAAGAGCTTCTCCAGCCCGTTCACCTCGTCTTCCGGACGTCCCCAATTCTCCGTGGAGAAGGCGTAGATCGTCAGGTATTTCACGCCGAACTCGACGCAGGCCTTGATGATGCCGCGCAGGGCTTCAACGCCCGCGCTGTGTCCGTAGAGGCGGGGCATGCCGCGTTTCTTCGCCCAACGGCCGTTGCCGTCCATGATGATGGCAATGTGCTGCGGGATGCGCTCGGCGGGGATATCTTGAATGGAAAGAGCCTTATCAGCCATGGCCGATCAGATCTCCATGATTTCCTTTTCTTTTTTGGCGCCGACTTCGTCAACCTTCGCGGTCCAAGTGGTCGTCAGTTTCTGGGCCTTTTCCTCACCCTTCTTGCGGTCGTCTTCGGTGATGAGCTTTTCCTTTTCGGCATCCTTGAGGTCCTTCACGACATCGCGGCGGACGTTGCGGATGGCGACGCGGGCTTCTTCAAGACGGCCCTTGACCTGCTTGGCGAGTTCCTTGCGGCGTTCCTCGGTGAGCGGAGGCAGCATCAGGCGGATGGTCTTGCCGTCATCGCTCGGGGTCAGACCGAGATCGGAGGCTTGGATGGCTTTCGTCATCGGGCGGACGAGGGTCGGGTCGTAGGGCTTGATCATGATGCTGCGGGCATCCGGGATGGTGATGTTGGCGACCTGGTTGAACGGCGTATCGACGCCGAAATATTCCACGGTCAGCTTTTCAACGAGCGCCGGTGTGGCGCGGCCGGTTCGGATCCCTTCCAGTTCTTCTTCGAGAGCCTTGATGGAGCCCTTCATTCTGGATTCACCCTTATTGAGAATGTCGTCTATCATGTAAAACCTCCGAATATTGTTAATTACTTCGTATTATACTCGATAAGCCGTGTTTCTTCACGGCTGTTTTTTACCTTTTCCCACTTTGGTTCATGTAGGTTTGCAAGTCGTTGATGAAAACGCGCACCGGCTCGTAGCTGCTCCGCGTTTCGGGATCGGCCTCGAGGCTCACGCTCATGCTGCGCAGGGTGTCGAGATCCAGCGGGGACATCATCTCCGAGATGCGCGAATAGGCGCGGCCGATGTCCTTATCCGCGTGGTAGGCCTCCGCGACCAGCACGAGGTAATCCTGCTTGAAATCCTCATGCAGGGAGCTCGGGGTGATGTCGACAAAGGTGATCGGGGCGAAGACGTAGCCGATGAGCAGCCCGATAATGACGCCCAAAATCAGCCCGGTCAGCAGGTACAGCGGGGAGCCCTTTTTGCTCTCTGTCATGTTCGTCATGTTCGTCATATCACTGCGCCTCGAAATAGTCATCCGGGATGCCGCTGCCGAAGGTGTCGTCATCCTCGAAGAAGGTGTCGAAGTCCTCGTTCTCGTTGAATTGCGCCGCGGTGGGCTGCCATTCGCCGCTCGACTGTGCCGGCGGGTTCTCCATCATCTGAACGGGGACGGCCGTGCCGTCATTCTCAACGGGCACCGGGGTCGGGGTCGCCGTCGGAGAGGTGCCGAAGGGGTCGCTGTCCGCGCGGGGCATGCCGGTCTCGAGGGGCATCTCCTCAAAGGCAACGGCGGTGGAGGTCATCTGAATGGAGAACTCCATCGTCGGGTCGTACTGCGGCGTGGCGGTGGAACGCTCGCCGGTGATGGCTTCACGCAGGCGGTAAAGCTTCTCGAGGTCGACCTGGGCGTAGCCGAAGCCTTCGGCGTTGCGGATGGCGGTCTCGACGGCTTCTTCCGCGGACTCTTCCATCAGCTTATCCAGCGACAGCATGGCTTGATAAAGCACGTGGTCATTGTCGTATGTCTCCGCGACCATCAGGACGTAATCGGTCTTGTAATCCTGGCGCAGGTCATGGAAGGAGGCGTCGACGTATTCGGGCGGGTTGACACGCCAAGCGTAATACAGTCCTCCGCACGCGCCGACAAGGATCATGATGCAAAACCAAATGAAACGGACAGCTCTGTTATTCATCGATTAAAATTCCGTTGTCCATTATATCATATCTGCACACTTCACAGCACTCGGGGACGGCGCAGGCGCTGAAATACAGTTCCTCAAGCGGGATCCAGGTCGAACGGAAGACTTCGAGCATCTCCGCGCCGTTGCGTTCGAGGATGCGGCGTTCCTGTTCAACGGGGTCGACGGTCAGGAACAGGCGTCGGTCGTAGCGTTCCCGCAGCAGCGGATGGCAGGAATAGGAGCCTTCGATCAGGTTCACGGCCTTCGGCTTGACTTCAATCGGCTCGCCGAAGCACATCCCGTGGCAGTGAAAGGGGCGGTAGGTGAAGGGCTTCCCCGTCAGCAGCGGGCGCAGCACTTCTTCGTCGAAGCGTTCGCGGTCAACATTGCCGCCGGGCTCGGCGAGACGTTCCGCCGTGCGCTGTTCGGGACGCAGGAAGAAGTCATCCATGTGAAAGACGTTGACGTCCCGCCCCGCCGCGAACGCGCGGGCGAAGCTCGTCTTCCCCGACGCGCAGCGTCCGTCAACCGCGATCAATGCCGGCCGTCCCTCCTTCGCGGAGAGGGCTGTCAATTCGTTGTAGATTTCGTTAAGATTCATCATTTTTCCGCCTTATAGGTCTATTGTACTCGATATCCCGGTTTCGTCACGCGTTCGGGGCGCAATCGGAATGTTTGGTTATAATTGTTCTGTTTTGACTTTAAGAAGGAAATGTAAGATTTTATGACACAAAAAGACACTTTTGTTGAAGGCAAGATCTTCCGTCCGCTGTTCCGCTTCATGGTTCCGCTTCTCTTCGCGAACTTCCTGCAGGCGCTGTATTCCGCGGGCGATATGTTCATTATCGGCATCTTCGGCACCACGGGGGACGTCTCCGCGGTGTCAACAGGCACGGGCATCGTCGACCTGGTGCGCATGTTCCTCGCCGCCACATCCACGGGCGTCACCGTTCTGCTCGGCCAGCAGCTCGGTCAGCAAAAGACGGAAGGCGCCGGCAGAGTGATCGGCGCGGGCGCCTGGCTCTTCGGGATGGCGGGACTCCTTTTCACGCTGGTGCTCTTCCTCCCCGCGCCGATGTGGGCGAATGTCATGCAGGCGCCGGAGGAGGCGTTCAACAGCACGGTGCTTTACATCCGCATCTGCGCGCTGGGGACGGTCTTCGTGGCGCTGTATAACGTCCTCGGCTCCATCTTCCGCGGCTTGGGCGACTCGACTACGCCGATGATCATCGCCGCGGTCTCGTTCGTCCTGAACTTCCTCGCGGACTGCGTCCTCGTCGGCCACTTCAAGCTCGGCGCGGGCGGCTCCGCGATGACGAACGTCTTCGCCCAGGCCTTGAGCGTTGTTCTCGGCGTGCTGGTGATCAAGAAGAAGGGTCTGCCCTTCCCGTTCCGGCGGAAGATGATCCGCTGGGACAAGCCGTGCGCGGCCGCCATTACGAAGGTCGGCATTCCGCTCGGCGGCCAGGACGTTCTGGTTTCGATCTCGTTCCTTGCCATCACCGCCATCATCAACAGCCTCGGCCTGGTTTATTCCGCGGGCGCGGGCGTGGCGGAGAAAGCGGTGGCTTTCATTCTGCTGATCCCGTCGTCGTTCTCTCAGGCGGTGTCAACCTTCGTCGCGCATAACATCGGCGCGCGCAAAGTGGAACGCGCCGTCAAGGGCATGCGTTACGGCATGATCTTCTCGCTCGTCTGCGGCCTGATCATCGGGGCGTTCGCGTTCTTCCGCGGCGACCTGCTGGTGAGCGTCTTCGTCAAGGACAAGCCGGACGTCCTCGCCGCCGCGACGGACTACCTGAAGGCCTACGCCTTCGACTGCATCCTGACCGCGATCCTCTTCTGCTTCCACGGCTTCTTCATCGGCGTCGGGCATACGAAGTTCGTCGCCATTGAAGGCATCTGCGGCGCGGTTCTCATCCGCATCCCGGTGTCGTTCTTGATGAGCAAGATCACGCCGGTGTCCCTCTTCTACGTCGCGCTGGCGGTTCCCTGTTCCAGTGTGGTGCAGAACATCGCCTGCGTCTTCTA
>CAVCBG010000106.1:0-5321 GCA_963600285.1 Anaerovoracaceae bacterium | reverse complement strand
TTTTATGGTATGATATATTCCAATGGATAACAAGATCGCTATAATTGAAGGTCCTACACCGACTTTCGAACCGGTGTCCGCGAACTGGGCGGAGAGTATCTGCGAGAACACGGAACCCGGCAGCATTATGATGACTACCCTGCGTACCATGAACGGCGACGGGCTGCTTGAACGCTGCCATCATACCTGGTCGCAGAGTGATACAATGTACCTGCACTACCGCAATACCCTCGGTCTGGAAGAACGTGTGCCGATTGTCGCAGCCGAGAAAAACGATACGCCCGAAGGGCAGAAACTTGTCCTCTGGGTCTTGATGCCCGAAGGCGGAAAAGGTCACGTGTATATTCAGGGCGATGACGACGATGACGGCAACGACGAGGACTGATACCCGACTGACCCCATGAAACCTGACAGGGACCCCAACCCTCTTATACTTTGCGTAATTATCGCGCTGATCGTTTTCTGCGTGGGATTCTTCACGCCGCTCAGCGAACGGATCACATACCATCTCGACGACCTCAGATCGAGGCTGTTTTATCTGCGTTCCAACCCGGCGGAGACGCTCTTCCGTCCGCAGGAACAGTCCGAAGATCAACCCACCGTCGACCCCACGGAATACATGCACGGCATCGAGACCGAAGTCGCTCTTGAAGTGACCCGCCTCGCCCCTACCGCGACGGAAACGCCCGTCCTGCCGACGGCAACCGTTGCCACGGACGCGCCTACCCCGACCGTAACCAACACCCCCGAACCGACCGAAACATCCGAACCGCTGCCGGAGAGTTACTTTATCACCGGCACGAAGTACGAGACCCAGCACGGCATCTGGAATTACTGCGCGCCGACGAACCTCTCCATGGCGATGACTTACTGGGGATGGAACGGCCAGCGCACGGATATCGGCCCGAAGGTCAAGCCGTACAACAAGGATAAGAACGTCATGTTCTACGAGCTGGCGGAGTACGTCTCCGAGTATTCCGACCTCCGTTCGCTCTACCGTTACGGCGGCACCGCGGAGCTGCTCAAACGCCTGATCGTGAAGGGCTTCCCCATCCTCATCGAGAAGGGCGCCTTCATGCAGGAAGTCTCCGGCAAACTTTCGTGGATGGGACACTATAACCTCGTCACGGGATACGACGACGAGGCCCAAGAATGGACCGTTCAGGACTCCTATTACAACGCGGACTACAAGGTCGATTACGAGACGCTGGAGTTCGAATGGAAGTCCTTCAATTATGAATTCATGGTCGTCTACCCGGGCGATAAGGAAGCCGAACTGTATGAGATCCTCGGCCCCTATACCAACGCCTCGTGGGCGAACCAGAACGCCCTGAAGACCGCGGACGCCCTCGTCGAATCCGCGGAGACGAACGAGGATTACTTCTACGCCTACTTCGACCGCGGCACTTCCCAAGTCGCCTTGAATGACTACTACGGCGCCGCGCAGTCCTACGACATGGCGTACAACATGTACTACCCGGAAATCGAATCCGACCGCCGTCCGTACCGTATCATCTGGTACCAGACCGGCCCCTATTACGCTTATTACTACAGCGGCCGTTATTACGACGTCATTTCCCTCGCGGAGACGGCGCTGTCGTCCACGGCGGAGCCTTACCTTGAGGAAGCGCATTACTGGCGCGCCATGGCGTATAACGCCCTCGGCGAGATCGAGAAAGCCCGCGACGACCTGACCGTCTGCCTGCAGCTGCACTCCGGTTTCGAAGCCTGCCAAAATCTGCTGTACGAGTTGGGAGGCGAAGAAGAGGAATGAGCGTGAAGATCCTGCATTTCGCCGACGCGCATATTGACCGCCGCTCCGGCGGGAAGACCGACACCGAAACCGGGCTGCCGGTCCGCGTCGTTGACTTCCTGAAGTCCCTCGATACCATCGTGGACACCGCCATCGACGAGGGCGTTCAACTGGTGCTCTTCGCCGGGGACGCTTACAAAAGCCCGATGCCCGCGCCGACTTTCGTCCGGGAATGGGATAAACGCCTGCGCCGATTGGCCGACGCCCACATCCCCGTGCTGCTGATCGAAGGCAACCACGACCGCACCCCCGCCTACAAGAAGGCGGGCGCCCTGCAGGAACTCGGCACCTTCGACATCCCGTACATCCACCTCGCCAAGCAGGTCGAGCTGTGGACGCCCGAGATGCTGGACGGCGTCCCGATTCAGGTGCTGACGGTGCCGTGGATCTCGAAATCCGCCATGATCGCGCATGAAGCCGCGGCCGAGGACCTCAAAGGCCTGACCCAGACGGAGAGCGCGTTGAAGATGGAAGCCGCCCTCGAGGGCCGCGTCGAGCGCGAATTGGCCGATGCCGACAAGAATCTCCCGGTCGTGCTCCTCGCGCATTACGGCGTCCGCGGCGCGCGCTACGCCTCCGGGCAGGAAGTCGCCTACAGTGAGGAAGTTACCCTGAGCAAGGGCCTCGTCACCAGATCCGATTTCGCGTACAGCGCCTTGGGACACATCCATAAATACCAGGACCTGAACAAAGACGCGCAGCCGCCGGCTGTCTATTCCGGCTCGATCGAGCACGTGGATTACGGCGAGGCGAAGGAGAAGAAAGGCTTCGTCATCGCCGAAGTGGACAACGGCCGAACGGAGTACGAGTTCCGCAAGCTGGACACCCGCCCGATGTATAACCTCGTCTACGAGTACGAGGACGGCTCCGGTGAAGAAATGACGCGGGACCTCCTGGAGCTGCTCCCCGAACCGGAGCTCGCCCGCGAGGCCTTGGTCAAGCTCACCGTCAAGTATCCGCATGAGATGGAGAGCGCGATTGATGAACGGGCGCTGCGGGAGAAAGTCAAGGGCGCCGCGGAGTTCCGACTGCTGCGGAAGCCCGAATACGCGAACCGCATCCGCGTCGCCGGCGAGACCATTGCCGGTATGACGCCGCAGAGCCTGCTTGAACGCTACTGTGAAGTATATAAAATGAACAACTACGAAAAATTATCTAAACTTGCCGACGAAATTTTCAACTCGGCGAACGACGTCACAACGGAGGGGTGACCGACATCATGTCTGTAACATTTTTACAAATCCTACTGCTTCTTGCTCTCATCGTAACCAACGGCATTTTCTCCATGACGGAGATGGCCGTCGTCTCCGCCAGGCGCGCCCGTCTGCAGAGCATTCTCGAGGACGGCGACAAACGCGCCGGCGAGGTGCTCAAACTGCTGGACAACCCGAATGACTTCTTCTCGACGATTCAGATCGTCATCAGCTTGATCGGCGTCGTGACCGGTGCCGTCGGTGCCCAGACCTTCGCCCATTACCTCGCGGATGTTTTTGTTAAGGTTTCATTCCTGAAGAACATCGCCACCCCGCTGGCGGTTCTGATCCTCTCCCTGGTGATCACGTACTTCAGCCTCGTGATCGGCGAACTGATCCCGAAGCGCATCGCCACCAACGACCCCGAAGGCGTTGCCATGCGCATGTGCGGACCGATCCGCGTGATTGAGAAGATCTTCCGCCCCATGATCAAGGTCCTCAGCGTCTCCACCGAAGCCGGTTTGAAGCTCCTCGGCATCAAGAACAATGACGAAGCCGCCGTCTCCGAAGACGAGGTCAAGGTCATGATCGAGCAGGGCAAGAAGGACGGCGTCTTCGAGGAGAACGAACAGGACATCGTGGAGTCCGTCTTCCGCATGAGCGACCAGTCCGTGGAAGCGATCATGACCCCGCGTTCGGAGCTGCTCTCCATTGACGCCGACGAACCCATTGAAGACTCCCTCGAGCAGATTTCCGGCTCGACCTATCATTACTTCCCGCTCGTCCGCGACAACGCGGATAACGTCATCGGCGTCCTGTCTTCCAAGGCGCTGCTGGATGCCTTCATCCGCGGCGAGACGATTGACCTTGAGAAGATCGCCGACGAACCGCTTTACGTCCCCGAGAGCAAACCCGCCCTCGACCTGCTGGACGACCTCAAATCCTCCGACAGCAACTGCGCCGTCGTTCTCGACGAATACGGCGGCTTCTCCGGCCTGATCACGCCTTACAACCTCCTCAGCGAACTCGTCGGCGACGTCACGGATGTCGGCGATGAACCGGACGAGGAAGATGAAATCGTCGTCCGCGATGACGGCACGTGGTCCTTCGACGGACAGCTTGACATTGAGGAATTCAAAGAGGAGCTGGATATCCGCGGCGAACTGCCGGACGAACAGCGCGTCGGCTATCAGACGCTGGCGGGCTTCGTCCTCAGCCAGACGGGCACCATCCCGAAGATCGGCGCCACCTTTGACTGGGATAAATTCCATTTTGAAGTCGTGGACATGGACGGCCTGCGCGTTGACCGCGTATTCGTCAGCCGCCTGCCCGAAACCGATGAAGCCGGCGAAGCCGATGCCGAGGCGAAGGACGCCTCCGCGGACGCCGACGCGCCGAAGACCGAGGATCCGCAGGAATGATCCCGCTCCGCCTCTCCGTCAGCGGCTTTCTCTCGTACCGCGAGCCGGTTGAGATCGACTTCTCGCCCCTGCACGTTGCCGTCATCCTGGGCAGCAACGGCGCCGGCAAGTCGTCCCTGCTGGACGCGATGACGTGGGCGCTTTTCGGCAAAGCCCGGGCGAAGAACGGCGACGACATTGTCAACACCGCGTGCGCGGGGAAGACCGCGTACGTCACTTTCGATTTCCTTTTCGAGGACCGCGTCTACCGGGTTCAGCGTGAAAAGGCGCTGGGCAAGGCGATGAAAGTCGACCTGTTCACCCGCGGCACGGACGAATCCGAATGGCGGGCGCTCTCCGGCAAAAAGGGACTCGAGACCACCGGCCAGATCGCCGAGATCCTGCGCATGGACTACGAGACGTTCATCAACGCCTCCTTCTTCCTGCAGGGTCACGCCGATCAATTCACGAGCGCCAAACCGGCCGAACGCAAGAAGATCCTCAACCGCATCCTCAACCTCGACATTTGGGAAGCCTACCGCCAGGCTGCCGTTGAAAAGCAGCGTGACGCGGAAACCAAGCTGACGATCATTCAGAACGAAATCGACCGCAATCAATCCGAGCTGGATGAAGAGCCCGAACGCCTCAAGCAGCTTGAAGAGACCAAGGCGTCGTTGAAATCCGCCGAGGAAGAGCGGAAAACCGCGCAGGCGAATTACAACGCGGCGAAGTCCGCCGGCGAGACGCTGCGCATGAAAGAACAGACGCTCGACGGTCTTCGTTCCGAAGAGAAAAAGAAGACCGCGGCGGCTGAATCCCTTGAGAAGCAGCTCGACGAGAAACAGGAAAATCTGCGCGGCATTGAAAAGCAGCTGGAGTCCAAAGACGCGGTGACGCGGGATTATCTGGAGCTGC
>CAVCBG010000105.1:0-5354 GCA_963600285.1 Anaerovoracaceae bacterium | reverse complement strand
GGCCGCGTCAGCACTTCATTGAAGAAGCGGGTGATGATGATCTCCGGTGAGTTGTCGTCCGCGCGGCGGCGGTTTTCGATCCAGCGGCGGAGTACTTCGAAGCGCTCCGCGATTTCGGCCGGGATGCGCGAACGGGCCTCTTCGGAGATGCTCTCGAAGGGCTTGATGTCGTATTCGTTGACGTTCGGCGCGTGTTCTGCGCGCGGGCGGAAGGTGCGGCTGACGAGCAGATTGCCGCGCATCGGGTCGAGGCCTTCGATGAAGGTCTGCATCATCTGAACGATGTCGAGCATGCGCACGGCGATGCCGCCGACCGGCCGGACCAGTTCGCAGAGGGTCAGCAGGCTGCGGGTGATGGATTCGTTGATCAGCGGACGGGACGGGCGGCGCAGATAGACTTTGATGCCGTGGTCGCGGAATTCGCGCTCCATCGAGGTATAAAGCACGTCGCTGACGAGCGGCGCCAGGATGACGATGTCCTTCGGCGGGACGCCTTTGACATTGACCAGCTCGGCGGTGTCGCTGACGGCTTTTTTGATCATTTCGGGATAGGCCGCGGAGGCGGAGAAGCTGAACGCGGACCGCGGGCTGACGGCAAGGTCGGCATTCGCCAAGGTCGGGTCGCCGATCACGCGGCTCAGGGCGCTGACCGCGGGATCGCAGACGAAGGAGTCATTCATCTCCACGGTTTGAGTACAGAGCGTACTCAGTTCGCCCGCGGAGATCGGGTCGCAGCCCATGAAGTTGCGGTATCCGCCGCCGGTATCGCTGATGAGCAGAATGGAACGGAAGGCGTCCGCCAATTCACGCACGACGTGGTGCGCCGCGGGGACTTCCTCCTCGGTGTTGTCAAAAATGAGATGGTATTCCTGCCGCTTCACCCATTCACGGAAGAGGGGATTCGGCAGCAGGCGGTTGATGAAGAGCTCCGTCTGCAGGGAGTAATCCAGGAGGTCGTTTTTGAGGCAGACCTCGCGGAAGAGCTTGCCGCATTCGAGCGCCTGTTCAAAGACCGGCAGCAAGGCGGCGTCGCCGCCCCAGGTGCCGGAGAGGGTCTCGGCGTATTTCTCGTAGGGGATCTCCGCCGCGGCGCATTTGTGCATGCCGACGAGGACTTGGTTGAAAATGCGGCTTTTGGATGAAGCCAGGGCGGAGAAGTAGCCGTCATCCATGCGTCCGCGGATGAGCTTCGCCATGATGATCTGCGCGGTCTCGATGGTCAGGAACATCGGGTATTCGTTCGGATGCCCGGTGCCGGCTTTGTCGGAGATGATCGGCCAGAAGAGCTTCAAACAGCGCTGCATGAAGCTGTTGCAGCTCGTCACGGTCGGGCGGATGCCATCCGCCGAGATGAGGTCGTCGTAGGCTGTTGAATAAGCCCGGCCGGGGGTGAAGATCATCACCTCCGGCCATTTTGTGTCGTGTTCAAGAATGTACCGAACCCGCAGCGCCGCGGCGGTGGACTTGCCGCAGCCGGCATAACCGGTGAGGTTGACGCGGGCGTCGAGCGGCGCTTCAATGATCTGCCGCTGCAGCGGGGTCGGGTCGATATCGGTCAATGATTCGCTCCCCAGGAGACGAAGTTCGCCAGGTTCGAGCCGCCGACGAATTCAGCGAGAATGGAGTTCGCCGGGACGAGAGAAAGGTCCAGCGGTTCAACCCATTCTAAAAGCGTCAGCAGGCGTTTCGCGTCGGAGTACTCATCCGAGCCCCAAGGAACCATACGCAGGGCGGGTTCGGCGAGGCTCTTCAGCGCGGAGAGCTCATACACCAGCGAGGTGTTGATGAACATATCCGCCGTGTCTTGATAGGGGTTGATGTATTTACTCTCACCGTTGCGGACGGATTCCCAGCGGGCGATGGTGTCCTTCGCGGAGCAGCCGCGGTCGCGGTAGTCGCGCACGATGCGGCGGATCAGGCGCACGTCGATGATGGAGACGCGGTTGTAATGATCCATGTTGACCTGGGTCATCGGGGAGATGAAGATGCGGAAGATGCTGTCCTCCGGCAGGTCCGCGGTCATGATCGGGTTCAGTCCGTGAATGCCTTCCACGATGAGGATCTGGTTCTCTTCGAGCTTGAGGATGTTGCCGTCTTCCGGAACGCCGGTCTTGAAGTTGTAGCGCGGCATCTGTACCGTCTCGCCGTTGATCAGACGGCGCATGCAGTCCTTGAAATGCTCAATCCGCAGCGCCTTCACGTTCTCGAAGTCGTACTCGCCGTTCTCATCGCGCGGGGATTCCACACGCGGGACGTAGAAGTCGTCCATCGCCACAGGGATCGGCGAAATGCCGTGCGCCAGCAGCTCGATGGAGAGACGCTTGGAGGAGGTCGTCTTCCCGGAGGAGGACGGGCCCGCGATCAGGACCATGCGGATCTTCGGGTTGGTGGCAATGGCTTCCGCGGCGCGCATGAACTCGCGGTTCTGCAGGGATTCGGAGACGAGGATGACTTCCTCGATGCGCTTCTGGTCGATGGCGTGGTTGATGGAGCTGATGGTGTCGATATCCAGGCGCTTCTGCCAGTTGTTGTATTCGGCGAAAATCGGCTGCAGGCGCTTGTATTTCGTCAGCGGCTGAATCTCGGTGGAGCTGCCGTTCTTCGGGAAGCGCAGCAGGAATTGGTTCTTCTCGCCGGCTTTCTCAAGCTTGAAGTACTTCAGATAGCCCGTTGACGGAACCATGTAGCCGTAGAAGTAGTTCTGGAAGTCACCCATGGTGTAGGTGACGAGATAATCCTTTTTGCGGTATTTCAGGAGGTCGAGCTTGTCCTGCTGTCCCTTGCGGCGGTAAATCTCCCGCGCTTCCTCGAGGGGGATCTCTTCGCGGGTGATGGTCAGATTCTGATTGACCAAGCTGCGCATTTCGGCTTCCAGCGCCTTGCGGTCGTCATCGGTGAAGTCGCCGCCGCTGACCATGCAGAGGGTGCCGCCGCCGTTGATGGAGTGCTTGACTTCGAGCTGCATGTTCGGGAAGAGCTTCTCGAAGCAGGCCGCGGTCAGGAAGCCCAGCGAGCGTTTATAGATGACCATGCCGTCTTTCCCGAGCATGGTGATCGGGCGGACAACGGCGTCGTGGATGAGCTTATACCCGAGCTCATGCAGCTCGCCGTTGACCATCGCGGCCATCAGATCGGCGGGAAGCTCATCGACGATCAGGGACAGGAATTCCTCAACCGTGGAGCCGCGGGGACCGGAGATTTTGCGTCCGTCGGGGAGCTCCACATATACATAATCTTTGTTCTCGATAAAATGAACTTTGCTCATCGTTTATCCTCCGTCTTCAACCGTCAGCACGCCGTCAATCGGCGCGCCGAGCTTGATGGTCTCGATTTTGTTGTGCATCGGCCGCGGGAACACTTTCCGAACGGTGAGGTAATTCCCGGTCAGGCCGTGTGTTTCGTATCCGCCTTCGGGCAGCGGGCGCGAGGATTCCCAAAGGACCTGCTGCTCGGTGCCGACGAATGAGTTGGCGAAGATCTCCGCCTGGCGCTCAAATTCGTCTCGGAGCTGCTTGGCGCGTTCTTTCTGAAGGGCTTTCGGAAGCTGCCCCGTCATTCGCGCCGCGGCGGTGCCGGGACGCGGGGAGTAGGGGAAGACGTGCCCGCCCGCGAAGCGCAGGGAGCGGATGAAGTCCAGCGTCTCCGCGAATTCCTCATCCGTCTCGCCCGGGAAGCCCGCGATCACATCCGTGGTGATGGCGAAGTCCGGGTTGATCTGCATGGCGGCGGTGACCAAGCGGCGGAATTCCTCCGGCGTGGTGCGGCGGGCCATGCGGTGCAGGACGGAGGGCGACCCCGACTGCAGCGGCAGATGGAAGTGCGGACACATCCGCGGGTTCTCCCACAGGCGCAGGAAGCGGTCGGAGAGGTTCCACGACTCCAGCGAGGAGAGGCGGATGCGCGGGATGTCGGTCTCTTTCAGCAGAAATTCAATCAGGTCCGCGAGCTCTTGCGCGGGTTCGAAGTCCAGTCCCCAGGCGCCGAGGTTGACCCCGGTGAGGACGATCTCCTTCCCGCCCGCGTTGATAGCCGCTTGGACGTCCTTCAGAATGCGGTCGGTGTCCACGCTGCGTGCCTTGCCGCGGACGATGTGCGTGACGCAGAAGGTGCAGTGATTGTCGCAGCCGTCCTGTACCTTGATGAAGGCGCGGGTGCGCGCGTGGATGCCGGGGAGGGTGACGCGCTTCAGCGGCTCAATGTCGAACTCCTCGGGCGCGATGCCCAAGGTCAGCGCGGTGAGGTCGTCTTTCTCTTCATTCGGCACGACCAGCTTCACCCCGTCCATGGCGGCCGCGATCCGCGGCTCCATGCTGCTCCAGCAGCCGGTGACGACAACCTGCGCGCCGTTCTTGGCGGCGGAGCGGACCTTGCCGCGGGAGTCCGAAGCGGCGGCCGCGGTGACGGAACAGGTGTTGACGACCACCAGATCCGCCTCGTCGGCGCTGCCGACGAGCTCATGCCCGCGGGCGGTGAACTGCGCGGCGTAGCGTTCAATTTCCGCCTGATTCAGGCGGCAGCCGATCGTGTCGAAGAATACTTTCATTTATTTCTTACCCAGCTCGATGGTGCGGTTCAGGCAGGCCCACATGCCGTCCGCCAGCGCGGTGCGGAGGCCTTCCTTCTCCATGACGGCCAGCGCTTCCGCGGTGGTGCCGCCGGGGGAGGTGACTTCGTTCTTCAGGATGACGGGATGCTTGCCGGACTGCTTCATGTACTCAGCCGAGCCGAGGACAGTCTGCAGGGCGATCTGCTGCGCGGTCGGGCGCGGGATGCCCATGTGAACGGCGGTGTCGGTCATGGCCTCAATGAAGAGGAAGACGTAGGCCGGGCCGGAGCCGCTGACAGCGGTCACCAGGTCGAGCATGTTCTCACGGTTCGCCTCGAACTGCATCCCCAGCGCGGAGAGAATGCTCTCGGCGAGCTTCTTCTGTTCCGCGGAGACAGGGCCCGCGGCGTACCAGGCGCAGACGCCTTCACCGACCTGCGCCGGCGTGTTCGGCATGACGCGGACGATCCGCTTCGCGCCCATCGCTTCGGGATAGTAGCTCGTCGGGACGCCCACGACGATGGTCATGAGCAGCGCGTCTTCGGGGATGTGTCCCTTGATCTCGGCGGCGACATCCGCGAGGAACTGCGGCTTCACCGCGATGAGGACGACATCCGCCCCGCTGACCGCGTCGATATTCGAAGCGGCGCAGGAAGTGCCGAGGGTGTCGTGGAGTTGATTGACTTTATCGGACGCGGCGTCGCTGATGAAGATATCCGACGCCTTCAATACGTTCTTGTTGACGATGCCTTTCACAATGGCGCTGCCCATCATGCCCGCGCCGATCACTGCCATTTTCATAAGTTTT
>CAVCBG010000104.1:0-5425 GCA_963600285.1 Anaerovoracaceae bacterium | reverse complement strand
GCGCTGAGCTCGGCGGAGTATCTCGCCGGGATGGCGCTCTCCGATACGGAAAAGCCGCGCGGCTTCACGCTGTTCTGCTTCCTCGCGGCGCTCTTCACGTATTGGGCGGCCGCCTCCCATTACGACGCGTATAACTGGAATGTCGACCTTCGCGGGACGGCATGGATGATCCTCGTCACGGCGGCTGCCGCGGTGATCTGGTATTGGGTGCTGCCGCAGGACATTTCCCACACTTGGAAGATCCTCGCCGGCTGCGTCTTCTTCGCGCTGATGAGCTTCACCGTGATCCGCTCCACCCAGCTGTGGATGGGCCGCGTGAACACGCCCGCCAAGGCGTATTGGAATGAGCTCGCGGAGTCGTTCCTCGCGGGACGGCTGGACCTGATCGCGCCGACGGGATTCCATGACTTGACCGAATACAACGGCAAATGGTACGTCCCGAACCCGCCGATGCCCGCGATCCTGCTGATCCCGGTCGTGAAGGCGCTCGGCTCCGCGGAGGCCGTCAACATGGCGGTGTACTCCGCCGTGCTCGGCGCGCTGAACGCGGCGCTGCTCTTCTGGATGCTGGCGACCGCCTTCACGCATTCCAACAGTCCGCTCTTCAACGAAGCCGACAACGGCATTGACTTCCCGGGGAACACGCTCAGCATCTCGATCTGGGTGACGGCGCTTTTCATCTTCGGGACCGATCTCTTCTGGCTCGCGACGACCGGGCAGATGTGGTTCATCAGCCAGCTGGTGGTGACCCTGTTCACGCTGCTCGCGGCGATCTTCGCATTGCGCGGGGATTCCCCGATCCTGATCGGAATCATGCTCGGCTGCGCGGTGTTGTCCCGTCCGAATGTCTGCACGGTGTATTTCCTGCTCCTCGGCATTTGGCTTTATCAGAACGCCCGCTTCCCGACGATCCCGTGGAAGGATATGATCGTCTGGGGGCTGAAGTCCGGCATCCCGGTCGTGATCTGCGTCGGGCTGCTGCTGCTTTACAACAAGCTCCGTTTCAACGCCTGGATGGATTTCGGCTACGTCACCATCAACGGCGCGGACTGGATCCTCGAGTCCGTTCAGAAGTGGGGCATGTTCAACACCCATTTCTTCAAAACGAACGCGGACGTCATGCTCTTCGGCCTGCCGCGGCTGGACTTCTCGGGCGAACGCTTCTTCTTTTATCCGTATGTGGCCGGCTACTCCATCTTCCTGATGACCCCGCCGCTGATTTACGCCTTCCGTTCCTTCCGTCATGAATGGTTCTCGGTCGGCTCCTGGCTCTCCGTATTGGTGACGGTCGCCCTGCTGCTGATGTATCACAACACCGGCGCCGAACAGATCGGCTACCGCTACATCCTTGACGCGGCGGCGCCGCTTGCCTTGATGGTGGCGGACGGCACCCGCGGGAAGGTGAGCCCGCTCTTCAAAATTTTGTCCGTGTTCGCGGTCTGCCTTTCGTTCGTCGCGATTTACTGGTGGTATCTCGGACGGGTATAAAGTCCTTTGCTGAAGGAGAAATAATGAATCGAACAAAAAACACGATTTTGATCATCGCCGCGATTATCATCGTCGGCTGCCTGATTTACATTCCGGGCATCAACGACCTGGGACTTTACCGCGACGACTGGAACAATTACTATAACGCCGTCGTGCGCGGCGGTGAGATGCTGAAACAGCATTACGCCTCCGACCGACCCGCGGACGGCGCGCTGCTGACGTGGTTCTTCTACGCTTTCAAGACGAATAACACCGCCTACCTCATTTACAACCTCGTCTGCCGCATCCTCGGCGCGGTCTTCCTCGCCCTGTCGCTGCTGATCGTCTGGCCGCGCACGCCGAAGATGGCTGGCTTCGCGGGGCTCTTGGCGGTCCTCTTCCCGGGATTCCTGCAGCAGATCGACGGCATCGCCTACGTCCCGCATCAGACCGCGATGTTCTGCTTCCTCTTCTCGCTCTGGCTGACGGTGCTCGCGTACGAGCCGGGGGTGAAGCGGATGCGCTACGTCCTCACCTTCCTCGCCATGGTGTTCTCCTTCTGCAGCATGCTGCTGATGGAGTACTACGTCGGGATGGAAATCTTCCGCTTCGGCATGATCTACATGCTCAACCGCGAACAGGCGGGCGACGGCAAGCTGAAAGCCTTCGGCAAATGCCTGCTGCTCTACCTGCCGTTCCTCATCCCGGTGGCGGGATTCGTGATCTGGCGTGTGTTCTTCTTCAACGCCGAACGCGCCGGCGCGGACCTGATGACCGCTGTCATTCAGCCGTTCCGCGAGCATCCCGTTCACGAAGCCGGGCAGCTGCTCGTCCGCATCGCGAAATCCGTCTGGAAGCTCTTCGCGGGCGTCTGGGTCATCCCTGCCTATAACCTGATCAACGGCCTCGACATGAAGTCCTTCGTCCGCGCCGTTATCCCCGCCGCCGCGGCGGCCGCGATCGGCTTCGTCTTCCTCTTCCTCATGCACCGCAAGCGCACGGAGGAATCCGTGGCGGACGCCGGCAATGAAGCCGGGCAGTGGCTGTGGTTCGGCCTGATCTGCGGGACGATCTCCATCCTGCCGCTGATCGTCGCCGGCCGCGACATCAATTTCAGCGCCAGCCTGGACCGCTTCGCCTGGACGGGCATGATCGGCACGATCCTCTTCCTGGTCGGCCTGCTGGGCTCCATGAATGACCGCGTGCTCCGCAATTCCCTGATGATCGCCGCGCTGCTGATCTCCGGATTCGTGCAGTGGCAGAACAAAACGAATTACATCAACACCTGGGCCGAGACCAAAGACTATTGGCAGCAGCTCATGTGGCGCGCGCCCGGCTTGAAATCCGGCACCACCATCGTGACCGCCGGCGCCTTCTCCGCGGAGGAGGATTACGAGATCTTCGCCCCGGCGAACCTGATTTACTTCTCCGACGAACAGGGCTGGGCCCCGATCGGCGCGGAGATCCTGAACACGAACACCATCCGCGATATCGAGCAGGGCAAGAAGACCGACCGCACCGTCCGCGAGATTTTCGTGGAGAAAGATTATCAGCAGCTGCTGGCGCTGACCAAGCCGAATAAGCAGTCCTGCCTGCACGTCGTGAACGGCGAGAACCCGATTTATTCCGTCAACGAATGGTCGAAGATCCCCGAGATCGGCTCGTATTCCAAGCTCGATCAGATCATCACCGTCCCCGAACGCGAAGTCGTGATGCCCTTCTTCCTCGGTGAGGAACAGGAGCACGGCTGGTGCTATTACTACGAGAAGATGGACCTCGCCATGCAGCTGGACGACCCCGAAACCGCGGCGCAGCTTGCGGATGAGGCCGCCGAGCAAAACCTGCGGGCGGAGGATTCCGTCGAGTGGATCCCGGTCATCGAAGCCTATGTTGAGACCGGCCGCGCGGACGAGGCGGAGCAGTACGCCGCCATTCTCAAAGACAACGAATACATGGCCTTCTCCGCCTGCCGTTACTTCGGCGCGAAGGAGAACGCGGATGAATATCAAGAATTCATCGACCTGCTGTGCAACTGAACGGAGGGGTAATGCCGAATCCGAATTTCCATTTTGAACTGCAAGCAACCGACGGACAGGCCCGCGCCGGCGTATTCCATACGCCCCACGGACCGATCCCGACGCCGATTTTCGCCCCGGTCGGAACCCAGGCGACCGTCAAAGCCATCACCCCGGCGCAGCTGGATGAACTCGGCTGCAGCCTCGTTCTCGCCAATACTTACCACCTGTTCCTGCGTCCCGGTCCCGATCTCGTGGCGGAGATGGGCGGCCTGCATGAGTTCATGCAGTGGCACGGCCCCATGCTCACCGACTCCGGCGGTTTCCAGGTCTTCTCCCTCGGTCCGCTGCGCAAGATTGATGAAGACGGCGTGACCTTCAAAAGCTACATCGACGGCTCCACCCATCGCCTGACGCCGGAGGACTCCATTCACGTACAGGAGAAGCTCGGCGCGGACATCATCATGGCCTTCGATGAATGCGCCGACCCCTTCGACCACGCCTACAATGAACGCGCCATGGCCCGCACCCACCGCTGGCTGGAGCGCTGCGTCAAGGCGCACACCCGCGAGGATCAAGCCCTCTTCGGCATCGTTCAGGGAGGCATCTTCGCCGACCTGCGCGAAGCCTCCGCCCGCTACGTCTCTCAGTTCGATCTGCCCGGCTTCGCCATCGGCGGTCTCTCCGTCGGGGAGTCCAAGGAAGACATGAATAAGATGATGGAAGTCGTCACCCCGATCCTGCCGACCGACAAACCGCGTTACCTGATGGGCGTCGGTTCGCCGGAGGACCTCGTCAACGGCATTTGGCGCGGGATCGACTTCTTCGACTGCGTTCTCCCGACCCGTCTGGCACGCCACGGCGCCGCCATGACCTTCCACGGGCGCATGAACATGAACAACCAGCAGTACGCCCATGACCCGCGCCCGATCGTTGAAGGCTGCGGCTGCTATGCCTGTCAGCACTTCTCCCGCGCGTATATCCGCCACCTGCTCCAGAATAAGGAGATCCTGGCGGCAACGCTGCTCTCCATGCACAACATCCACACCCTCGAGGAGCTCGTCCGTCAGGCACGGAAAGCCATCTTTGAGGGACGGTACAGCGCGTTCGCGGAGGACTTTCTCGCCAACTATCATTGATCCGGGAACTTTTTGAAAGCTCGGACGTTTGAATGTTAATCATTCACCGAAATCAAGCGCCCTCCCCGGAGGCTCCGCGCCAAGGAGATCATTTATGAGCCGAAAATTGATATCATTGATTCTGCTTGTATTGGCAGTCACGGCGGCATTGGCCGGCGCGGTAACCGCGAAATCGACCCCGACCCCGGAACCGACGCAGACCCCTTACGTCGTGTATCTCGTCGTCACCGCCACCCCGGAACCCGAACCGGAAGCGCAGATTGAACGCCCCGCCGACACCACTGTTTCATTGGTGAACACCGGCAGCACGTCCACGACCACATCCTCAAGCACCGGCAGTGTTTCATTGACGAACAACACGATGTCGGAAGACCGGATCGTTCAGTCCGTTGTCTCAACCGTGACCGCGCAGTCCGCCACCACCGCGGGCGGCAGCACGACCGTCTCGAAAGACGCCTCGTCTTCATCGACGACCACGGAAGGATGCACGATCGCCTTCGAACTCATCAGCGAGCCGACTTACGGCTCCGGCTGCACCGTTCAGCGCGGCGAGACCTTCTGGAAGGAGTGGGTCATTCAGAACACCGGCACCTGCACCTGGACGCCCGAATACACCTTCGTGTTCGACAGCGGCTGGCAGATCGGCAACACCAGCTTCAGCATGAATAAGACCACCGCCCCCGGCGAGACCCTGACGGTCAGACTGGGCATGACCCCGGATCAGCAGCGCGACGGCACCTATTACAGCACCTACGTGCTGAAGGCTCCCGACGGCACGAAGGGCGGCTCCCTGACCTCCACGTA